>CAYNMQ010000009.1:0-19239 GCA_964398245.1 uncultured Spirochaetales bacterium
CGCTTCGCCTTTTCCGCCTTTATCTTCTCGGCAAGTTTCTTGAGGTACTCCTTATCGATGGCAGGCTTGCCACCTTCTACCTTCTTCTCGTCCATTACGCGGTCTCCTTATCCGAATCAATCAAAACTCAACATGACGCCCTCATTTTTTCAAAAGAAACGTGATTGTCAATAAATTTACCGATAAATTATACAATCGCGCTTCGGACGTCTTTCCCCGGGATCAGTATATTTTCGCCACCGCGGTCCCCGGGTAGTACCGGAGGAGAATCGCCCGGTATCGCTCCCCTTTCTGCCCCAATCCGATGGCCCCCATTTGACACATACCGACCCCGTGCCCCCATCCCGCTCCTTTGAGGCGCCACGCCTTCCGTTCCGCATCGAAGTCAACCACGAACAGGGAGCTCGGCAGGTCGTCGAGCAGTTTGCGGATCGAAAGCTCTCCCCACACCGCCCGCTCTCCTTTCTCTCCTGAAAAAAGCAGTTTCCATATCCTGCCCGAGACCCCCCGCTCGAGCGGCTGGATGTCGGTCACATGACCAACACCGAGAGAGGAGACCAGTTCGTCCATTTTCTTGTCCGTGATGTCTCTCTGCCAGCGGAACCGCTTGTTGATCGCTATGGCGCAGTCACCCTCTCCATCCGCAAGGAACTTACGCACATCGCTCCCGCGGGAAAGGTCATATGTGGCAGGCTTCGCACTGTCCCATACCCCGCCAAGATACGCCTTCGGGGCCGAGAACCAGACATTCTCGATCGCCTCGGTGTGACCGCCGCATGACGAGGAGTATGGCGCGCGAGCCACATAGAGATCCTTGTAGAGCAGTATCTCGCCGCGCGTCGCATCAACCGCTTCACGGAATTTCGGCGCCACGCCCGGGGCGCGCCAATCGAGCTTCTGGCAGTGGACATCGGAGCAGATATGGAAGGGATCGCCGATGTGGCGTTTGCCGAGCTGCATGAATATGTCGGTGCGCGCCGCGACCGCCTGCGCCTTCAGCGTTTCGAGCGGTGCCGAGGCGAACATCTCGCCCGGCAGGATCCGGTAGAGCAGCGATTCGACATCCTCTTCCGTCACCAGACCGATATGTCCTTCGTCGGCCGCGTAGAGGAAACGACGGGCACGAACAGGCACTTCCGTGCCCTCCACTCTGAACGAGGCTTCGGGAGAGAGCTCGACAAGATCCTTGCACGAGAGGGCCCCTTGCTCCGTGGCAACGACCAGCACGCTTTCCGCCGGTCGTACGAACACCGGCAGAACCAGTATCTGACGCCCCGGATACTCGGTGCGCAACGCCTCCTGCCGTGCGAGCGCCGTGTTCCGGTCATCGAAAGTTTCGGCAAGAACAATATGATATTCGCGGTTGTCTATGCGCCGGTCACCGATGGAAAAGATGCCGCCGACCGAGAACAACTCCATCGGCATCCCCATCTCTTCGGCGATCTTAGCAAGCCGGTTCTTGTAACCGGCCAGCGTTTCCCCCGTCAATTCTTCGACCGCAAGGCGGTATCGCACCACCGCAGGAGAAAATGATTTCACCGAAACGACAACCTTGTCACTGCTCACGGTCGAGCCGCCGCACGAAAGAGATATCTTCCCGGTCGCCGTGAGCGGCGCGGAGAAGGAGGCCACCTGTACGCGCACGGCCGGGACACCGTTTCGGAAGCTGAAAGATGCGGTATGGAGATACAGGTACTCCTCCGAAGCCGCCGTCATCAGCGCGCTCGACAGCAGAACGCTAGAAATCAACAATCGTCTGATCTTCCCTGACACCGAGCGGTTCCCCCAGTCGCAGGTTATAAAAGGTCCCCTCATAGAGGTAAGAATATATCTCGAAGAAGCGGGTCACTTTCTTCACATAGTTCCGCGTTTCCTGGTAAGGGATAAGCTCGATGAACGACATGGCCGGCAAGGTGCCGAACTGCCGATACCACTGGGAAACCCGCTCCGGCCCCGCGTTGTAGGCGGCGACCGCGAGCAGGATGTTGCCGTCGAAGCGCTTGAGCAGTTTCGAAAGATACCACGCGCCCGCTTTCAGGGATTCGTAGGGATTGAAGGGGTCGCCTATCTTGATGCCGCTGCGGGCCGATATCTTGCGAAAAGTGGCCGGCATGACCTGCATGAGCCCCATCGCTCCGGCGGGAGAGACGACCCAGTCGCGATAGAAGCTCTCGGCGCGCATGACGGCGTAGATGAGCGCCGGCGAAAGAGCGAATTCCTCGGAGAGCCGCATGACCGCATCGAAATGCGGCACCGGATAGAGGATCTTCCACCGGTCGCGGTCGCCGTACTGCGGCGCATACTTGAGCGAGGCGCGCATCGCGTCGAAGAGAAGGTCTATGATGCGGTGATACTTCTCCGCCGCCCAATAGACCGGGAGCGCCAGCTCACGCATGATGAACGAGACGGTCGGGTCGTCCCGCTGTCCCTGCCGCATGAGAAAAGCATCGCGATCGCGGGCATACCGCTCGTAAAAAAGCAGGCCATCGAGAATGCGGTGCTGCGCGAAAAAGAAAAGGCTCTCGACCGTCTCGTCGCGTCGTGACGAGGTGGGTGCCTTCCCGACTGCCGCCACCAGCGCCTCGTACGGATCGTCATCGAAACTTCTTGCCGCCTCGCGCCACCGAGCGCGACGCTCGTCGTCGGACCCCGCCGGCGCGGCGACTTGCGCCAGCTCCGATCTGTCGCCAAGGTGATAGTAGAGAAAATCATAATAGGAGATGAGATCGCGGACGGTGCACTCCGGGTCTTCGTCGGGGACACAGTCGTAATCCTTGGGACTGCTGAACAGATAGTAGCTGTAAAGGCGGTCATAGAACAAGGTGAGATCGGACATCGTCCTCATCGCGTCCTTTATGTCGAGTCCGCGCGGAGGGATGCCGGCGCCGAACAGGAAGTTGCCCCACAACAGATACGCCGCGAACTCGTTCCCCTCCATGAGGTGAATGAGCCCCAACCGATAGAGGGACTGGACAAAGAAGGGGCTCTTCGGGTTGGAAAAGACCGTTTCTTCCAGCATCGCCCGCGCCGTCTTAGTGTCGAACGCCTCGATGAACGAAAGGGCCGCATGAAAGAGGACCCGGTCACGCCGCTGTCCCGAAAGCGCCATCGCAAGCCATTGAAGGTATCGCCCGGCCGTCGCCGGCTCACCGCGCCACGAAAGAATGCGGAACTTCTCCCATCCATAAGCATACCGGCATTCCTCGCTCTCGCACTTCGCGATCTCCCGGTCAACGGCCGCGATGGCCTCGCCGTAGCGTTTCTTCGCCATAAGGTAGCGCACCGCCTCCAGCGAGAGCGGATACCCCTGCGTGGTCAGCTGATCACAGTAGAACTCGTCGGCGACCCCTTCGCGCCGCATCACCGCGAACCAGCGGGGGAACAGCGGCGTCCCTTCGGCAGGCACCCCTTTCCTGCGCCGGAGGACGAGCAGACGGTCCCGCACCTTTTCTCTCAGCGTGAGATAAGATCCTTCCTCGAGGAACGCAAGGTATTCTCCGATGAGCGGTTCTTGCGGTCCTTTTCCCCCTTCTTTTGCCAAAAGACGGTTGTAGGCCGCCGCCTCGTTCTTCTCTTCGCGCAAACACCGGTCGTACCGCGCCACCGCCTCGGTCATTTTTCCCTCGGCGAAAGAGATGTCGCCCTCGAGACAGGAAAAGGCGCGTTCGCGATAGAAGGCCGGATAATCGCGGGAGATGCCTTCGAGGGTCGTACGCGCTTCATTCCATCTTTTCGTGGAGAAAGCGGCGCGAAAAGCGAGGTAGCGGAACAGAAGCGTCCTGCGGCGTTTTTCGGGCAGCGCCTTGAGCGCCGCAGGTATCTCGGCCTCGCGGCCGGTCCGGTACAGCGCCAGCACGCGACGGGCTGACGCCGCTTCCTTCTCCCGGAACTCGACGCGAGGAAAGAATTCGAGGAAAGTCTCTTCGTCCCCCGCCTCGTACACTTCATTCAGACATGCTTCGGTCACCGGTTCACGGTTGATGCAATCGACCGCAGCGCTGAGCGGAAGAACGAGAAACAAAAGGGTGGCGAACAAAAGGCTACGCATCTCTCACTAGACCGCTATTCGGCGAAAGTATAGCGGACAACGATTCGATGTAAAAGATTTTTTTGGTTTCGAAGCCGACGGATACCGGGATCGTCCGGTCAGGCGTTCATCGCCTTGAGGAAATCCTCGTTGGTCTTGGTGCGCCCCATCTTGTCGAGCAGGAATTCCATCGAGTCGATGACATTGAGCGGGTGGAGCAGTTTGCGCAGTATCCACACCTTGTTGAGGACATCCTTCTCGAGGAGCAGCTCCTCCTTGCGGGTCGCCGACTTGTTGATGTCGAGGCACGGGAATATGCGCTTTTCCATGAGCTTGCGGTCAAGGTGGATCTCCATGTTGCCGGTCCCCTTGAACTCCTCGAACATGCCCTCGTCCAAGCGCGACCCGGTGTCGATGAGCGCGGTGGCGATGTGGGTGAGCTCGCCTCGGTCCTCGATGTTGCGCGCCGCGCCGAAGAAGCGCTTCGGCTTATGGAGCGCGTTGGCGTCAACGCCGCCCGAGAGTATCTTCCCCGACGGCGGGACGACCGTGTTGTAGGCGCGGGCGAGGCGGGTGATCGAATCGAGCAGTATCACCACATCGTACTTGAACTCGACCATCCGCTTGGCCTTCTCGAGCACCATCTCGGCGACCTGCACATGGCGCGTAGCCGGCTCGTCGAAGGTCGAAGAGATCACCTCCGCCTTGACCGAACGGATCATGTCGGTCACCTCTTCGGGCCGTTCGTCTATGAGCAGAACGATGAGCTTGATGTCGGGATGGTTCGCCGTGACGCTGTGAGCGAGCTCCTGCAGGAGGACCGTCTTGCCGGTGCGCGGCGGCGCCACGATGAGACCGCGCTGTCCCTTGCCGATCGGGACGAGCAGGTCCATGATGCGCATGGACATCACCGAGTTCTTGCGCGTCTCGAGGTGTATCTTCTCGGTCGGATAGAACGGGGTGAGGTTGTCGAAGAGCGGGACATGCTTTATCTTGTCGAGATCGGTCTCGTCGAAGATGCTGTTGATCTTCTGGAGGGCGAAGTACCGTTCACCCTCCTTCGGGCTGCGGATGTCGCCCTCGACCGTCATGCCGGTGCGCAGGTAGTAGCGCTTGATCATTGCCGGCGAGACATAGATGTCGTCGGGGCCGGGAAGGTAGTTGTAGTCCGGCGAGCGCAGGAAGCCGAAACCGTCAGGCAGTATCTGTAGGACGCCGTCGGCGGTGATCGCCTCGTCACGGTCGGCGAGTTTCTGTAAGATCTCGAAGACGAGTTCCTGGGATCGTTTCGACGAGGCGTTCTCTACGCCGAGATCTTCGGCCATTTGGACGATCGCCTCGTTCTTGAGGTTCTTGAGTTCTTGAAGATTCATGGATTTTCTCCTCTAATCGTTATTGTTTTCTGCATCGTTTCATATCGGAAGAAACGTCTGCGGGTCCGCTGCGCTCAACGCACTCTATTGCTGGTAACGCCCGGGCACTTTGTTTGCGGAAATCTGAAAATGCACACCGCGTGTAACGAGGTCATCCTACCGCCGTCCAAGCCCTTGTCAAGTTTTTGACGATCGTCTTTCTCCTCTAGGCCGGTGCGCGGTCATCACGGCACGACGCCGAAGGACGAAGCGCAGGGGAAAGGCACTCTTGTATCACCTCCCCCGCCCATTCGACCGGCACGATCCGGATGCCGCTCTTTATCTCGTCAGGGATCTTCACCAGTTCAGGGACATTGTCCCGCGGAATGAAGACCGTCTTTATGCCCTCTTTTTTGGCCGCCATCAGCTTCGCCCGCAAGCCCCCGACGCGCAGGACGGCCCCGCGCAAGGTGACCTCGCCGGTCACTGCGACATCCTCTCCGACAGGTACGCCGCTCATCACCGAGGCGACGGCCAAGGCGACGGCGACCCCCGCCGAAGGCCCGTCTTTGGGGACCGCGCCCTCGGGGAAATGAACATGCAGGTCGCTCTTTCTCCACCGCTCCTCCGGAATGTCGAGGACTCGCATCCCGAGAGAACGGACCAAGGTCAGCGCTATCTCGACCGATTCCTTCATCACCTCGCCGAGACTGCCGGTGGTCCGGATGTTTCCCCGGCCATCGCAACGAACCGCCTCGATGGTCAGGACCGTGCCGCCGTACGGCGTCCACGCGAGCCCGTTCACCACCCCCGGCACCGGCGCCTTCCCCTCTTTCCGTTTCGAATACGGCGCCGGCCCGAGATACTCCTCGATGTTCTGCGCCGTGATGCGCCGCACCGGGCGCCGCGCTTTTCCCTTCACCCTGTCGAGCGCCACCCGGCGGCAGATCGCGGCGATCTTGCGCTCGAGTTCGCGGACCCCCGCCTCCGAGGTGTAACCGTCCACGAGTTTTTCAAGCGCTTCCTCGCTCAACCGGATGTCGATGTCGGCGATGCCGTTCAGTTTCTTCTGCTTTTCGATCAGGAAACGGCGCGCGATATTGCTTTTCTCGTAATAGGTGTACCCTTCGATATGGATGATCTCGAGCCGGTCGTGCAGTGCCCGCGGGATCGCCGTTTCATCGTTGGCGGTCGCCACGAAAAGAACCTCGGAAAGATCGAACTCGATATCCACATAGTGATCGACGAAGGCACTGTTCTGTTCGGGATCGAGCACCTCGAGCAGCGCGGAGGCAGGGTCGCCTTTATAGTCGGATCCCATCTTATCAAGTTCGTCGAGAAGGAACAGCGGATTGCGCACCTTCGCCCGACGGATGCCTTGGATGATGCGCCCCGGCATGGACCCGACATAGGTGCGCCGATGTCCGCGGATCTCCGCCTCATCACGGATACCGCCGAGCGAGGTGCGCACGAACTGCCGTCCGATCGCCCGCGCGACGGAGGCGGCGATGCTCGTCTTACCCACCCCCGGCGGCCCGACGAGGCAGAGGATCGGCGCTTTGAGCCCTTGGGAAAGCTTGAGTACCGCGAGATATTCGAGGATCCGCTTCTTGACCTCGTCGAGACCGAAATGTTCGTCGTCGAGCACCGCCTCCGCCCGGGCCATGTCAATGGCGGTCTCGCTCCGGCGACGCCACGGAAGCGCCAGCAGGGTGTCTATGTAGAGACGCGAGACGCCTGCTTCGGCGCTCATCGGCGGCATCGTCCGGTATCGTTCGAACTCCTCGCTCAACTTCTCCTTCACCGTCTCCGGCGCATCGAGGTTCCGTATGCGCTGGCGAAGAAGGTCTTCGTCCGAATGCGTCTCGCCGCGCGGCGACTGCTCTTCCCCCGGCGCGGAGGAAGACCCCTCCAGCGGCTGCGCATGTTCGTCTCCGACGCCCTGCCATGCACCCGGAAGCTGTCTGAACCATTCGTTCTTCATCCGCGCCTCGTTGGCGCGTGCCTCCGCCTCCCGCTTGAACATCTCTATGACGATCGCGTAGCGATCCTCGAGCGCAGGTTCCCCGATGACTCGCTGCGCATCGGGCAGCGACGGTGAAAGATACGCGGCGCAGGCGCGATCGAGGAAACGCTCGTCATCCTCTTCATCGAAGAGATCCCGCGGAGAACTGCGTCCGCGGTCCCGAAGGCGCGCCACCTCGATGAGAAGCGATTCGAGGACCGAACGAAGGCGAATGATCTCCCGTTTTCGTCCCGGCACCGTCACGAACGGTTCCGCCGTTACACGGCGGCATACGCCCGCCTCCACCGTCTCTCCCAACCTGATGCGCGTCAGTCCCTCGAGCGAGACATGATATACGCCCCCCGGCCCTTCGATCACCTGCGCGACGCGGCAGAGCGTTCCCACCTCATAGAGCCCGTCAAGAAGGGGAAGCTCCTCCTCGGCCCTTTTCTGAGCGACCGCCGCGATCCGTCGTTCCGGATCGCGCAGAGACTGTTCGACCGCCCGTTTCGAGGAGTCACGACCGACCTTGAGCACGACCGCGGCGGCGGGGTAGACCGCCGTGTCCCGAAGCGGCAAAAGCGGCGGCACACACCGATCAAGGACCACCGTCAGGCTCCTCCTTCGCTCGCTTTCACATTTTTCCGAAGCAAGGTGACCGGCGGTTCTCCAGCCGCCACAACGCCCCGCGTGATGACGATCTCCCGAATGCGCTCCCGTTCTTCCGGCGCACGGTACATGATATCGAGCATGACCTGTTCTATGATCCTCCTGAGCCCGCGAGCACCCGTTTTGAGAACGGAGGTCCGGCGCACAATCTCTTCGAGCGCATCCTCCCGGAAGGTGAGCGTGATGTCTTCCATGCGCAAAAGCGCCTTGTACTGTTTGACGATGGCGTCGCGCGGCTCGGTGAGGACGCGGAGCAGATCCTTTTCGTCGAGGTCATGCAGATGGGCCGTTATCGGGAACCGTCCGACGAACTCGGGGATGAGGCCGTATTTGAGCAGATCTTCGGGCTGGAGCTGGGCCAGCAGTTCGCCGCGGTCCTCGACCGAGCGCGCCGGTTCCGCGCCGAAACCTATCTGCGCCCGTTTGACACGGCGCGCGACGATGTCAGGAAGCCCTTCGAAGGCGCCTCCCGCGATGAAGAGGATGTTGCTCGTATCTATTTTGATGTATTCCTGCTGGGGATGTTTGCGGCCGCCCGTCGGCGGTACACTGGCGACGGTACCCTCTATGATCTTGAGAAGCGCCTGTTGAACGCCCTCTCCGGAAACATCGCGGGTGATGGACGGGCTGTCCGACTTGCGGGCTATCTTGTCTATCTCGTCGATATATACGATGCCCCGCTGGGCCCGTTGAACATCGTAACCGCAGTTCTGCAGAAGCATGAGCAGGATGTTCTCGACATCCTCGCCGACATATCCCGCCTCGGTGAGCGTCGTCGCGTCGGCGATGGCGAAGGGAACGCGGAGAAGGCGCGCAAGCGTGCGGGCAAGCAGCGTCTTGCCCACGCCGGTCGGCCCGAGAAGGAGGACATTGCTCTTCTGGATCTCGACCTCGGGGGTCTTGCGCGCCGCAACGGCATTGATGCGCTTATAATGATTGTAGACGGCGACCGAAAGGACCTTCTTGGCGTATTCCTGCCCGATGACATAGGCGTCGAGTTCCCGCTTTATCTCGCTCGGTATCGGCAATCCGTCGTGCGATTCCGGGAACGAAAGGTCCTCCCCTTCGGTGACGATCTCGTGGCAGAGGACCACGCAGTCGCTGCAGATGAACACCCCTCCGGGACCCGCGATGATCTTACCGCCGGCACCGATGTCGTTCTGCGACTTGCCGCAGAACGAGCAGCGGACATCACCTTCCCGACGACGGCGCTCGTTCATTTCTTAACGATGACGCTGTCTATGATGCCGTACCCCTTCGCCTCGTCGGCCGAGAGGAAGAAGTCGCGCTCCATGTCGCGGCGGAGCGTCTTCTTGTCGGCGCCGGTGTGCTTGGCCATGATCTCGATGAGCCGTTCCTTGAGGACGAGTATCTCCTTGGCGTGGATCTCGACATCGGTCGCCTGACCCTGAAAGCCGCCCATCGGCTGATGGATCATGATACGGGCGTTGGGAAGAGAGAAGCGCTTGCCGGGAGCGCCCGCCGCAAGGAGCAAGGCGCCCATGCTCGCCGCCTGCCCGATGCAGATGGTGGTCACCGGCGGCCGGACATACTGCATGGTATCGTAGATAGCAAGTCCCGCCGTCACCGAGCCGCCGGGGCTGTTGATGTAGAGCTGGATGTCCTGCTCGGGGTCCTGCGATTCGAGGAACAGCATCTCGGCCACGACGAGGTCGGCCATCTCGTCGGTCACCGGGCCGCCGAGGAAGATGATGCGATCCTTGAGCAGGCGCGAATAGATGTCGTACGCGCGCTCTATCTGCCCCTCTTTCTCGATGACGATGGGGATAAGCGAAGCCGCCGGTTTCTTCCGCATCCGAACTCTCCTATCGCTTGTCGTTCTTTCCTTCCTCCGGTCGCGGTGAGCGCTCGAACGCCGCCTTTTCCATAAGACGATCGATGACCCGCTTTTCACGCAGCGCGAACCTCCGTTCCATGAGCGCCTGCTCGCCGAGGTAGCGCTTGAAATGTTCGATCGGTATCCCGTACCGGGCAGCCTCGGCCGCCAGCTCCCGATCGAGCTCCTCGTCGCTCGCCTCGACCGCCAGCATCTGGGCGAAATGGGTGAGCAGGAAGAACCGCTTCGCCGCGAACGCCGCCTCCTCACGGATCTGCGTCTCCTCCGCAGGCGACACCTGCTCGACATGGTGCCGGCGACGGTACGATTCGCGACGCGACGCGATCTCGGCCTCCAGAAATGTCGGAGGTATCGGAAAATCGTGTTCGCGGACATACCGTTCGACGAGGAGGTGCCGCTCGGTCTCCCGGTTGATATCGTCAATATAGCGCTGAATGTCGGCGCGCACCAGCTCGCGCAGTTCGGCGACCGTCTTCGCCTTTTCATGGTGTGCGGCGACGAACTCGTCGGTGAGTTCCGGCGTCGAAGCCTCTTCGACCGCCAGTATCTCCATCGCGAAGTCAACGGTCTTCCCGGCGATGTCCTTGGCATGATAGGTCTCGGGGAACAGGACCGGCGCGGTGAATTTATCGCCGGCGCGGCGTTCACGGAGCGCCGCTTCGAACCCCTCGATGAAGTGCCGCTCGCCGAGCATCACCGGCACCGCCTCCCCCTTCACGCCGGGGATCTCCTGGCCGTCCCTCGTCCCCGTAAAAGTCACGGTCACTCGATCGCCGTCGCGCGCGGGGCGGTCAACCTTCGAGAAGGTCGTGTGTCGCCGGCGGAAGGCCATGAGCTCATCCTCGAGCATCTCCTCCCGAAAGGCGACCGGCGTGTAGGAGACGCGGTAATCGCGCACCGACGCCTCGATCGCAGGAAAGGTCTCGACCTTAAAGGAAAAAGTGAACTCGGCGTTCTCAAGGATCGGGCTCCTCTGCATGACGACCGGCCGCTCGATGAGACGAAGGTTCTCCTTGACGACGACCTCCTGTATGCCGGTCTCGATGAAGTGCGCCTCGACCTCCTCGGCGGCCGCTTTGCCGTAGAACTGTCTGAGGACCGACAGGGGCGCCTTTCCGGGCCTGAATCCCTTGAGGTTCGCGGTCCGCGCGATCTGACGGTACACTTCGGAGAACCGCTCGGCGACCTCGGCCGCCGGAACGGTCACGGAGATCTCCTTTTCGACATCGCTGATGGTCTTCAGGGTATGTTCCATGGCTGCTCCCTCGATGTTATGACATCCTCTGGTGCGAGGGGGGGGAGTCGAACCCCCACGGTTTCCCGCTGGATCCTAAATCCAGTGCGTCTGCCAGTTCCGCCACTCTCGCGCCGCATGTGTCGTTATCTGTCGGCATAAATACCCGAAGAAATATAGATGGTAGGCCCTGAAGGATTCGAACCTTCGGCCCACTGATTAAGAGTCAGTTGCTCTACCAGCTGAGCTAAGGGCCCACCAAAATGGGGTGGGTAATGGGACTCGAACCCATAACGCCCGGAGCCACAGTCCGGTGCTCTACCATTGAACTACACCCACCATAACTCACGATGTGAAAAAGCAACCTGGCGTGCCAGAGAGGAATCGAACCTCTGTCCTCCTGATTAGAAGTCATTTGGTCTATCCAACTGAGCTACGGGCACCGCTGGTCGGGGTGAGAGGACTTGAACCTCCGGCCACTTGCTCCCAAAGCAAGCACTCTAGCCAACTGAGCTACACCCCGTGTAGCGGAAGGCAATGTAGCGAGCATCGGCGGAAAATCAAGTTTTTTTGCCGCCGCTCCGGCTCCGTCCAGTTGCTTTTTCCGCGCCGAACGGTAGAATCCGTTTCACTCACGGCGAGAAGGAGCACCCATGGAGATCTCAGCGGCACAGCGCACCTACCGGCAGATAGCCGACACCATCGGCACGGTCATCAAGGGACAGGAAAGGACGATACGGATGCTCCTCGCCGCCTTCTTCAGCGGCGGGCATGTTCTGCTCGAGGATGTGCCCGGCACCGGAAAAACGACGCTCGCCAAGACGCTCGCCCGCGCCGTCGACACGCAGTTCCGCCGCGTCCAGTTCACCCCCGACCTCCTTCCCGCCGACATCATCGGCGTGTCGGTCTATAACCAGCGCGAGGGCACCTTCGAGTTCCGCGAGGGCCCCATCTTCACGAACATCCTGCTCACCGACGAGATAACCCGCGCGAGCCCCCGGACCCAGTCGGCGCTCCTCGAGGCGATGGGCGAGGGACAGGTGAGCGCCGATGGCGTACGCCGGCCGCTCCCGGAGCCCTTCTTCGTCATCGCGACCCAGAACAATGTCGAGGCGCGCGGCACCTACCCGCTTCCCGAATCGCAGATGGACCGCTTCATGATGCGTCTGTCGCTCGGCTACATCGGGCGCGACGACGAGGTGCGCGTCATGTCGGACCAAGGGAACCCCCATCCGCTCCGGCGGCTAACGCCCGTCGCCGCCCCCACGCCGGTCCTCTCGGTCATGCAGGTTGTCCGCCGTATCGCCATCAGCGAGGAACTCAAGCACTACATCGTGGACATCGTCGCGGCGACCCGCACCGCCGACGGGGTGCTCCTCGGCGCGAGTCCCCGCGCTTCCATCGCCCTCATGCGGGGAGCCCAAGCGCTCGCCCTTTTCAGCGGCCGCGATTTCGTGCTGCCCGACGATGTCCGTGAGATCGTACCCGCCGTGATACCTCACCGTCTCATGCTCGATCCGCAGGCGCGATTTTCCGGTTCGTCGGCAACGCTCGTCGTTGACCGCCTTCTCCGCGCGATCCCCGTGCCGGCATGAGACACCGCATCTACCGCTGGTATCGCCGCACCTATCTCGTCCTCCGTTTTTTCGAGCGGCGCATCCCGCCGCCCGGCGTTTTTTTCCTTATCATCCTTTTTATCGCTTTCTTCTTCGGTCTCAACACGCAGTCCTCGATGGTCTTCAGCATCCTCGCCGTGCTCGGCGGCGTTCTGTTGGTGTCGCGGCTCCTCGACCGGCCGTTCCGACCGGCACTCGCCGTTCGCCGCATCATGCCGCGCTACGCGGCGGCCGGCGCGACGCTCACCTATCGCGTCGAGGTACGCAACGACGGAAGCCGCCCCGAAAAGGGACTCCGTCTGCGGGAAGAGCCGTTCGACCCGCGTCCCGACTTCACCACATGGGACACCGTGCCGGAACCGGGCGAAGAGAAGCGTAACGCCTTCGATCGCTTCATGCGCTACTACCGCTGGGAATGGCTCATCGAGCGGCAGTGCGGCGCCACATTCGAACCGGCCGATCTCCCTCCCGTCGTTCCCGGCGAGACCCGCGGCGTCGACCTGCGGCTCACCCCCACGCGGCGCGGCGTCATTCGCCTCGCCGGATGCGGGGTCGAACGCGACGACCTTTTCGGCCTGTGGAGACGCGCCGTCACCGTCCCCGCCGAAGAGAAGCTCGTCGTCCTGCCGCCGATATATCCGGTGAGGCTCCCCGAATTCTGCGGCAAACGACGCTACCAGCAGGGAGGCGTCGTCGCGGCGCACAAGGTCGGCGACTCGGAGGAGTTCATGCAGGTAAGGGAGTATCGCCCCGGCGATCCGCTCAAGCGGATACACTGGCCCTCCTCGGCGCGGATCGGCACCCTCGCCGTGAAGGAGTTCCAGGACGAATACTTCTCCCGCGTCGCGCTCGTGCTTGACACCTTCCTTCCCGCCGCTTTCTCGCCTGAACTCGAGGATGCCGTTTCGATCGCCGCATCATGCCTCGTCGCCGGTGTTTCCGAAGAGGACATCTTCGATCTGCTGTTCGTCGGCGCCGAAGCCTTTTCGTTCTCTTCGGGACGCGGCACCGGCAGCACCGTGCGGATGCTCGAGATACTCGCCGGCGTCGAGCCGTGCCGCGACAAGGATTTCTCGCTCTTGAGCGGGCTCGTCGCCGAACGGACGCCGCTCATCTGCGGCGCGATCGTCGTTCTCGTCGCCCTCGACGAGGCGCGCGTCGCCCTTCTCCGGTCGCTCGCGGCGGCCGGGGTCGAACTGCGGATTTTTCTCGTGACGAACGATCCGGATTCCGCGCGGGAGAAGATCGGCAAAGCCGGATTCCCGGCGACACACATCGTGCCGGCCGGGAAGGTGGCGGAGGCGCTGGGGAGATTATGAATCAAACGGTCTATCGGACACCGTCCGGTTATCTCGGCGCCCTCTTCCTCTTTTGGGGGTTCTCCCTCGATCGCCCGGTCCTCGGGGCGATGCTCGCCGTTATCGCCGAAGGGAGCGTTCTGGTCAAGCGAAAGTGGGAACTCACCCGCGACGATTTCATCCGCATCAGCGACATCAGTTCCGTCGTCATGCTCGCCGCACTCGGCCTTATCTACTTCACCCACGAACGCTGGCAGGTCATGCGGCAGTTCGTGATATGGCTTCCGGTCATCCACCTGCCGCTTCTCATCGCCCAGAAATACAGCACCGCCGACCGCATCGTGATAGGCACCCGTCTCGGCCTTCGCAAGGGCAAAGAGCCGCATGTCCATCGCCCGTTCAACATCACATGGGTCTATGCCGCGCTCATCCTCTTTGCCGCCGCCGCAGCGAATAACCGCGCTCCGTGGTTCTTCCACGGCGTTATGTTCTTCATCGGATGGGGGCTTGCTGTCTATCGCGGGCGCCGCTACTCTTTCGCCGCATGGGCGGGGGCGATCGCCGCCGTCCTCGTGATCTCCCTTTCGTTCGCCGTAGCGCTCAACCGCGCCTATCTCTACGCTCAAGACCGCATCATGGAATACTACTCGCTCTGGCTCACCCGGCTCTACGCCGATCCGTTCAAGTCCTCCACCGCCATCGGCGATGTCTCGG
The DNA here is from genome assembly GCA_964398245.1 of uncultured Spirochaetales bacterium. Lineage (GTDB taxonomy): Bacteria > UBP6 > UBA1177 > UBA1177 > JAKLFG01 > CALITV01. The sequence goes on from CAYNMQ010000009.1 coordinate 14,774, forward strand.
CGCTCAAACTCTCGGGGAGGATCCTTCTGCGGGTCCGTCCCGAGTTCGGCGATGGTGCGCCGTTCTACCTTACCGATGGCGTTTATGACACCTATATCGCCACTTCATGGTACAACCGCGAAGTGACGACGCGGCGCGTCACCATCGAGGAAAGCGGTCAGTGGACCTTCCGTGAAAAGCCTGCCGGTCGCCCCTCGGCGCTTTCGGTAACGGCTTGGCTTCCCCGCAGGAAAGGAGCCATTTCGATACCCCGCGGCACCTATGCCATCACCCGCCTCAATGTCGCCGGTCTTGTCGAGACATCCTACGGCGCGGCGCTCGTTGAAGAGGGCCCAGAACTCGTTGACTACACTGCTTTTTATCACCCCGGAACGCCTTTCGGTTCGGCGCCGGGGCCGCGCGACCTTGCGGTGCCCCCCGAAGAACTTCCGGGACTCGACGCGGCGCTTGCGGCGATCGGTCCTTTTCGCGCCGATCCGGCGGTGATCGCCGGCGCGATCGAGCGCCACCTCCTTTTTAACTTTCGCTACCAGCTTCCCGAAAAGAGTTACGGTGTCCCGCGCGCTCCCATCACCGAGTTCCTTCTGACCAGCCGAGCCGGTCATTGCGAGTATTTCGCGACGGCGATGACGCTTCTTCTGCGGCGCGCCGGTATTCCGGCCCGCTATGTCACCGGTTTTGTCGCCGACGAGTGGGACCCGTTCGAGGAGGCTTATGTAGTTCGGGAGCGGCACGGCCACGCGTGGGTGACGGCATGGATCAACGGCCGGTGGGTTGATTTCGATCCGACGCCGCCCGGCTGGCTCACCCAAGAAAGTCTCTCTGCCGGCATCTTCGAGCCGGTGAGCGATTTTTTAAACTATCTCCGGCTTCGCTACGAGCAGATACGCCGCGTCAAGAACGAAGAACTCAACCGCGCGCTCGTCATGGAGGTGGCGCTTCTTGCCGCATGGCTTGTCTACCGCGTCTATGCGCGGCGGAAACGGCGCAGTGCCGATTCGGGGGAGTCAGATTTCCTGCGTCCTGTTGTTCCTAAACGAGGAACCGACTCGCCCTTTCCGACTGCGATCAAGCACCTCGAAGCCTTTGGCATCGTCCGCGGCCCCGACGAAAGTTACCGCCGGTGGATAGAACGGATCCGCGCCATCTTCCGCTCCCGCGGCGAGGCGCCCGCAATCCTCTTCGACGACACGCTCGACGAACTGCTCACGCTCCACGAGCGCTACCGCTTTGACCCGAAAGGGCTCGACGATCCGACACGCCGCCGCCTCTTCGACGGCACCGCGGCATGGCTTGCGCGGTATAGGACGCCGGTTCCTTGACATAACGACCGCTACCGATACAATATAACCGGTCGTTAGGGAGGAAGGCGATGGCCCACAAGAAACATAATCTCACGGTGCTCATCGAGAAGGACGAACACGGCTATTATGTCGCAAGCGTTCCCGCGTTCCGCAGTTGCTATACGCAGGCGAAAAGTCTCACGGAACTTTATCCGCGCCTCCGCGAGCTCATCGAACTCTGCCTTGAGGTCGAGAAACCGGCGAAGATGCAGTTCATCGCCGTCCAGCAACTGGAAGTCTGACCGTGACCGTTTTTCCCGTCGTCCCGACGCGTGAGGTCATCCGCTATCTTAAAAAGCAGGGCTTCGTCCTCCTCCGACAGAAGGGCAGTCACAAGTTCTTCCGGCATCCCGACGGCAGGACCGCGACAGTGCCCGATCACAAGGGCGAGGATCTCGGTAAGGGACTCATGCTGAAGATATTGAAGGACATCGAGGTAAGCCAGCAGGATTTCCTCGACTGGTATGCCGACTGATCTCTCCGCTTCACTTTCATTTTGTTAGTGGCTAGAAGAACTGTAGATTTAGCTGAACAGCGGATCCCGTTTCACCAGCATGGCAACGAGTTCGGAGATCTCCGGGGCGAGTATGCCCCGTTCCGGTAGGTCGGGGAGAAAGAGCGTCGTCGGCTCCTTGGTGTCGAACGGCGTATATTTAAGGATGAGGTGTTCGAGGTAGAACTCGGCCGGGTCGCGTCGTTCGGGATCGTAGAGCGGATCGCCCGCGAGCGGCATTCTCATCGCGGCGCACATCGCCCGTATCTGGTGGAAGCGTCCGGTGAGCAATCGGATGAGAAGGTGCCAGCGGTCGGTGCGCCCCGGCACCGGTGCCGCGCCGAGTATCTCGAGCCATGCCGGTTTTCCGCCGGCACGAACGAGGCGCGCTCTGCCCTTTTCTTCTTTGATGTAGGCCTTATGGGTGCCCAGAAATTCGTGCAGATCCCGTCCCGCCGGCGCGGCGACGCGGGCGAGGTAGTACTTCTCCCAGCGGCCTTGTTTTATCTGCGCGTTCTGGAAGGCTATCGCCTCCGGCGTGAGGCACACGAGCAGGACGCCGCGCGCGATACGGTCGAGACGGTGCGGCAGTTTCGGTACGCTGTTCGGATAACGCCGGGCGACGAACAATCTGGCCGAAAGGCCGTTCGTATCGTTCCTGAACTCGCTCGAGACACCTGCCGGTTTGAAGAGGGCGACCTCGTGTTCGTTTTCGGAGAGAACGACCGGCTCTTTCGCCATCAGCGGTGCGCCGCTTCGGCCATCTGAAGCATCCTCACGATGTTCTGGTGCCCCTTTTCGCGGGCGACCTGCAACGCCGTTTTCCCCTCGAATTGCCGGATGGTCGGATCGGCACCGAGCGAGAGGAGCCGATCCACGAGGTCGGCGTCGCCGCGCTCGACGGCGTAAAAGAGCGCCGTCTTGCCGTAGGAATCGGCGACATTGAGCTGGAGCCGCTTGCCGAGGAGAAGATTCACGAGCATCGGGCGGTTCTGCTCTATCGCCATCATGAGCGCCGTCTTTCCCTCCTTGTACTTGAAATCGAGGTCGCCGGTGCCACCGCTCCGGAGGATGAGTTCCGCTGCCCCGAGCTGGTTCTTATGGAACGCGAACATGAGGAGCGTGCTCCCCTTGAAGTACTTGCCGTTGACATCGGCCTTGCCATCGATGAGCGCCCGAAGGACATCAAGATAGCCTTTTTCGACCGCATGGACGATGAACGGCTTTCCGTCGTCCATCTTGCCGTCCGCCGGTGCCCCGCTCGTGAGCAGTTTGCGGACTGCCGCGCCGTCGCCGCGCGTCACCGCGTCCTGTATCTCCATCGGCAGGCGATCGAACTTCCCGAGGATGTCTATCGCCCCCTTGCGCCGCGCATCCATCGCGTAGTCGAGCGCCGTCTTTCCTTCGCTACTCTTCTGATTGCGGTCGGCGCCGCGGTTGAGGAGCAGATTGATGAGTTTCTCGTCCCCGACTTCCGCGGCGTTCATGAGCGGCGTCTTGCCACGCTGATCGACCGCGTTGAGGTCGGCCCCTTTCTGGATGAGTATCTCGGCGAGCGTCGGATTCTTCATGCTGATCGCGTGCATGAGCGCCGTCTTGCCGTCGGGCCCCGCCTGATCCACGATGAGCGTCGGCCGCGTGAGAAAGAGCCGTATGATGCCCATCTGCCCGGTGTTTATCGCGGTGATGAAAATTGGCCAGCCGTCCTCGTCGGTCGCGTTGACATCGGCGCCCGCTTCGATCGCATCGGCGACCGCCGCGAGTTTCATGTCGCCGACCGCCTCGAAGAGCCGCTGCGTCGCATCGGCGCGCGGCGCGGCAGAAAGGGTTCCCCAAACGAGCATGAAACCGAGCGCAAGGAAAAGGAGCCGCCGCATGACAACCTCCGGGGAAGCGGGGGACATCAGTGAGGATTGCTCGGGTCGAGGCCCGGCACAATGATATAACAGTCGCGGGTATCGAGAAGCGTGCCCGCGCCCCACACCTCTATTTTGGCAATGAAGAGGTGTGCCTCGGTGGTCTGGTTGTCGTAAATGGTATTGCGGAAGGTGACGGTGAAAGTCACCTTCTCGCCCGGCTCGACATCGGTGAATTCGTCGGGCGTAATGCTCTGGATGAACTGTGTCGTGTCGGCGATGCCATAGATATTGTCCACATGCTTGCGCATCGTGCTGACATCGATGCTGATATGCTGGGTCAGTTGGATGACGGCGTCCACGATGGTGTCCGACATGCCGGTGCCGTCGGAGTTGATGATCTGGTTGAAGGTCTCCCCCGTTATGCCGTTCACCGAGCCGGTCGCCTCGGCGATCGTCTGATAGAAGGGCATGGCATACTGCCCGGTGCTCGAATCGAGACCGATGAACTTGGCGTTCACTGCGTTCATCGCGGTGATCACCTCGTTGATGGAGCGCGGATGATCGTCGGTGATGGGATTGCCGAATTTGTCAAAAGAGAGCCAGTTGCCGAAATCGGTGGTGAAGGCCTCGTCGGTCATCATGATGACGATCGGAAGCGCCGCGGGGCGGAAACAGAGGCCGCCGAAGCGTCCGGTCGGGCACTGCGAGGCCGGTATGTCTATGAGGATCTCGTAGCCGCCCTGAGCAGTGCCGCACCCGTTGACCGGATGA
>CAYNMQ010000010.1:0-18117 GCA_964398245.1 uncultured Spirochaetales bacterium
TAGCATGACCCGCGAGCAAAAAGAGGAGAAGAAGGGGATCAAGGAAGAGCACAAGAAGGAACGCAAGGAACTCAAAGAAGAGCAGAAGGAACAGAAACGCGAGATGAAGCAGGAACACAAGGATGCGAAGAAGGAAATGAAAGAGGAGATGAAGCAGGAAAAGAAGGAGATGAAGAAAGAGCAGAAAAAAGAGTGCAACGAGATGAAAAAGCAGCACAAAAAGGAACACAAGAAAGGCTCCGGTGACGGCTCTTCCGAAGGTAAGTAGCCATTTCTCCTCTATTATTTCCGTTCAGTTGACAAATCCCCAGCGACCTCCTAGAATCGCTTCTCGTAACATGAGAATGGTCAAAGGAGGAACATCCATGCTCGATCTCAAGTACATCCCAAAGGTAGACCCCGAGGTCGCCAAGATCCTCGAGGAAGAGGCGGAGCGACAGGAATACGGCCTTGAACTCATCGCGAGCGAGAATTTCACCTCGCGCGCCGTAATGGAGGCGCAAGGCTCCATCATGACCAACAAGTACGCCGAAGGCTATCCGGCCAAACGCTACTATGGCGGTTGCGAAGTGGTGGACAAAGTCGAACGGCTCGCCCAGCAACGGGCGTGCGAACTCTTCGGCGCCGAATACGCCAATGTCCAACCCCACAGCGGCACGCAGGCGAACATGGGGGTCTATTTCGCCGCGCTCAAGCCGGGTGATACGATCCTCGCGATGAACCTCGACCACGGCGGCCTGCTCTCCCCCGCAAGCCCCGCCAACATTTCCGGTAAACTCTACAAGATCGTCCCCTACGGCGTTTCGAAGGAGACCGGCCGTATAGATTACGACGAACTGGAACGCCTTGCTCTCGAGCACAAGCCGCAGATGATCGTCGCCGGCGCATCGGCATATCCGCGCATTCTCGACTTTCCCCGTTTTCGGGAAATCGCCGATAAAGCAGGAGCGCTCCTCTGCGTTGACATGGCTCACATCGCGGGGCTCGTGGCTACAGGTCTCCACCCCTCTCCGGTACCCTATGCCGACTTCGTGACGACGACGACCCACAAGACGCTCCGCGGCCCACGCGCCGGGCTCATCCTCGCGAAGAAACAGTACGAGAAAATACTCAACTCGGCCGTCTTCCCCGGCATGCAAGGCGGTCCGCTCATGCATGTCATCGCCGCAAAGGCAGTCTGCCTCAAGGAAGCGATGAGCCCCGAGTTCAAGGCCTATCAGTCACAGGTCGTGAAGAATGCCGCCGCGATGGCCGACGAGTTCAAGAAACTCGGCTACAACCTCGTTTCGGGCGGCACCGACAACCATCTCATGCTCGTTGACCTGCGCAACAAGAGGCGGACCGGCAAGGTGGTACAGACGGTCCTCGACCTCGCCCACATCACCCTCAACCGCAATATGGTCCCCTTCGATACCGAGAGTCCCTTCGTCACGAGCGGCATCCGCGTCGGCTCGCCGTTCATCACGACACGCGGCTTAAAAGAAGAAGATGCCCGCCATGTCATCCGTCTTGTGGACAAAGTCATCTCCGCCATAAAAACCAACGACATACCCAAAACCGGCGTGGACGAAACGGTCGTCCCCAAGTCTGTGCTCGACGAGGTTGCCGCCGAGGTGAGGAAGATCTGCGACCGGTTCCCGCTGATACGGAAGTAAGCATGGCACAGCCTGCCCGTCCGCCCCGCCCTTCGTGGGACGAATACTTCATGGAGTTCGCACGGCTCGCCGCACGGCGTTCCTCATGTCTCCGACGAAGCGTTGGCGCGGTTCTCGTGCGTGACAAACGGGTGCTTGCAACCGGCTACAACGGTGTTCCGAGCGGCATCACCCACTGCAGCGAGACCGGCTGTCTTCGTGAAAAACTCAAGGTCCCCTCCGGGGAACGCCACGAACTCTGTCGTGGTCTTCACGCCGAACAGAATGCCATCATTCAGGCGGCCCACCACGGAATCCGCATCGAGGGATCGATCCTCTACTGCACCACACACCCCTGCGTCATCTGCACTAAAATGCTCATTAACGCTGGCATCACCGAGATCGTCTATGCCGAGGGCTACGCCGACGAACTCTCCGCCGAGATGCTCAAAGAGTCAGGCATAGTGCTCCGCAAGTATGAGGAGAAAACTCCGTGAAATGCCCTTTTTGCGGAAGCGACGAGGACAAGGTCATCGATAGTCGCGCCATTAAGGACCTCACCGAGATCCGCCGGCGCCGCGAGTGTGTCATCTGCGGCCGCCGTTTCACCACTTACGAGCGGATCGAGGAGATGATGCCGCAGGTGGTGAAAAAGAACGATGTGCGCGAACCGTTCGACCGAAACAAGATCGTTCGAAGTCTCGAGATCGCCTGTCGCAAGCGACCGGTCTCGCAAGAACAGATAGAAACCATCGTCAAAGAGATAGAACGGAGCATTCAGGAACTCGATCGACGCGAGGTCTCCTCACAAGTCATTGGTGAGTTCGTGATGCGCCATCTCCGTAAAGTGGACAAAGTCGCCTACATCCGCTTCGCGAGCGTCTATCGTGAATTTAAAGATGTGGACGACTTCATTGATCATGTCCAAAAACTGGAAAAAGAAGAACACTGATCCGTCAGAGACCTAACGGGCACACCGGAAGCCGTAGGAAACGCCGGGATTGTCCGCCGGCGCCCCATAATGACCGTAGGCAAGGAACTCGAACGCCTCGTCAGCGCCGGTCATGAAAGAGCCCCCTCGCTGAACGCGATTTGCAGGACGAGCCGCCTCGACCCATGCGCGTCCATCGGGCGGAGCTCCATCATAATTCTCATGCCAGTCGTCCTCTACCCCCTCCCAGACATTTCCCGCCATGTCGTAGAGGCCGAACGGGCTTTTCCCCGCCTCCTTGCTACCGACCGACATCGCAAAACCACTATCGCATCCCCAATCAGAAGCACCTTCCATCACCGCCGTATTGCAGGAAGGCCCCGGTGTATTCCCCCATGGATACCAGCGGTCATCGCTTCCCCGCGCTGCGAATTCCCATTCCGCCTCAGACGGGAGCCTCTTGCCCACCCACGCGCAGTAAACGCGGGCGCCGTACCAACTCACGCAATTCGCCGGCATCGTATCGGGACGCTCCGCATCCCCTATCACACAGTAGGGATGTTCCCCGTCATAACCGATATAGCGGGCCGGATCGCCCTGCTTGTTCTTACAGGCGCCTGCCGCGACGCAGGCCTCGAAATCCTTCTTCGAGACCTCATAGACATCGATCTCGAAGCTGGGGACAGTCACCTCGTGACGCGGCGCCGCGTTGGTTTCGGTACAATTGGGCATCGCCCCCTCTTCGCATCCCATCATGAAGGCGGCCCCTTCGATGACGACCATGTTCTCGGCGGGCAGGATCGCCTCTGCGTCGGACGATTCATCCTGATCGATCTCCTCATCTGTCGTAATCCCGCTGTCGTCCGGCGCTGCCGAATCAGGACGGGCTGTATCTTGATCCTTGGCCGCCGTTCCTGAATCATTCCAACGGACACCTTTCGAGATGTCAACCCCGCAGTACACGCAGTCGTCCTCCGTACAACCAAGACAGACAAGGAGGAGCGCCATTCCCATCACAGCCATCGCCATCCGCATCGTTCCCTCCTTCCTCTTCAAGGAACCTCCTCGTGCCGCTTGGCCTCCTTTTTTACGACAGCTGATCATCCCTCCTCCTCCGGCTCCTTTGGCTCCTCGGGAGCTTCGTAGGGGCAACAATTCCATGTCGGGAACAGCGCCTCCAACGCCTCGGCATAGCCGCTGGCAGTATAACAATCCACGAGACCGTAATCCTGCCCCGGCGCACACCCGACGAGGTGATCGCTGGAGAAATCACAATAGGCCATTATGGTATCGTACTTGTCTTTGTCCCTCTCGTATTTCTTCTGCTCCCAATCGGCCGGCGGGTACTGAGCCTCGATGTCCTCGTCGCTCGGCCAACCTTTGTCGGGATACAAGGCGCCGAACCGGACCGAAGAACCGAACTGCGGCACGAGATTGAACCGAAGCTTGTTGGTGCGTATCACATCTCCGCCGCCTTGCTTGATCCCTTCGGCCTGAACCGTCACAACGATCGGGTAGGTCCCCCAATCGAACTCCGCGTTGTTCGCCCGAAAGCGCGCAAAGATCGTGCGCAGGTTGTCGGCCATGTCCCAAGTAAGTATCTGTACCATCCCCCCCAGCTCTCCCCCCGCGTTGTCCACCATGACCTCCGCAACGATCTCACGACGTTCCCACGCGTCTCCGTCCACATCGGGGACCGGCGGCACTTCGTACCACAGGATCATCTTCTTAAGGACCCAGTAATTTGCCTCCGCCGTATCGTATGTGGCGCCTTCCACTCCTTGCCCTGCGACCGCCGAAGAGACCATTTCATTGACGATCTGAAAAGGAAGCCAATACTCGTTAGTGAAATAAACATCCACATACCCGGTAGAATACGCCTCCTGAGAGCCGGTGCTGATCTTACAGCCCGTATCCTCGCTCCACGGGATGAATTTCTGCAGGAACACCGACTGTTCGCTGTTGGCGCAGGCGGAGGCTCCTATCATCGCTAACACGAGGACGATCCGCATAATGCCGTTCATGGCCCGTTCTCCCCTATCTTATTAGCCTCATCTCATTCTTCTTCCGACTTAAGCAGCGGTATCGAAGATTTCACCTTGTTCATGATGCGCGGGGTAATGAAAATCAGCAGCTCGGAGCGCTCGACCCGTTCGTCTATCTGCTTGAAGAGCCACCCAAGCACCGGAATGTCGCCAAGCAACGGGACCTTGCGCACCGTTTTGCTTACCTTATTAGTATAGACGCCACCAATAACCACCGTATCCCCGCTTCGCACGAGTATCTCAGTTTGGGCTTCCTTCTTGAGTACTGCCGGCTCGCCGAGATAGTTGGTGTTCGAGTAGTCCGGTTCCGACTTGTTGACATTGAGTTTCATGAGTATCGAGCCGTCCGAGGTAATATGGGGAGTAACCTTAAGATTCAGCGTGGCATCGACAAACTTGGTGGTAACCTCGCCGCCCTGCGAACGCGTCGTTATCGGAATGCTGACGCCCTGTTGGATCATCGCGTCACTGTTATCAAGGGTCGCCACCTTCGGCGAGCTGACGATCTTGATGCGTCCTTCCGATTCCATGACATTGAGCGTCAGGTTGAGGTCGGCCACATTGCCAATGCTTCCCAGAGAAAGACCAATGCCTGCGGAACGATCGCCCGGACCGGGAACGCTCACCGAACCGCCGATCCCGAGGTTATAGGGGAACATCGCGCCGGTCGGATTGCCGTGCGCCGCGTCAGCGGTGTAGCCGGTCCCCCACTCGACGCCAAGACCCAGCGCCGACTGGTTCGTCGCTTCGATGATCTTCGCCTCGATGAGCACCTGCGGCGTCTGAGTATCGAGGTAGGCAACCAGTTGCTCTACCTTATCAAGCACCTCTTCAACATCCTTTACGATGAGCACATTGGTCCGCTCGTCGGTCGTCACCGAACCGCGTTCCGAAAGAAGATCCTTGACCTGCGGCATGAGTTTGCCTGCCATCGCATAATTGACGGCGATGAGGCGCACCTTGACCGGTTCCAGTTTCTGATCGGCCTTCATCTTGGCGAGTTCCGCTTCCTTCTCCCGCTGGATAGTGCCGAGCGTCGCCACGCGTATGATGCTTCCCATGCGTTCCTTGCCGAGCGACTTCGACTTGAGGATGACATCGAGCGCTTCGTCCCACGGGATGTTGATGAGCCTTACCGTTATCGTACCACGGACATCGTCACCGGCGATGATGTTGAGTTTGCTTATCTCGGACATGAGCCGAAGCACATCGAGAATGTCCACCTCCTTGAAATCGAGGCTTATCTTCTTGCCGCGGTAGGTCTTCGATCCACCGGCGACATCAACCGCCGTCGCCGCTTCTCCCTCCTCGGTGACCGCAGCCGCGCTCCGCACGATCGCCGCTTGCCCTTCGCTATAGCCGGCGACCTTCTCCGGCGCCGCGACCCGCGGCCCCGTAAAGGTCATCTCAACACCCCCCGCCTCGGAGCGCATATCGAAATCGCAGGAAGGGCGCTTGAGCTTGGCCACGATCTTCACATCGCCTTTCTCGTTGAAGATCGCCACTTCTTTTACCGGCCCCGGAAGGGAACCGGCGTCGATAAGCTGTTCTTTCTCCTTCGCGACAAAAGCGTTCTTCACCAGAAGATCGATCCTTCCCGGATGAACTTCCTTGGAGACCTCCAATTTCCCGGACGCCGATATCTTGAGTATCTGCGGGTCCTCTCCCGCGAAGACGAGGCCGTCGATCTCGATGCGCTTATCCTTCTGATCCGCGACCGCAGAAGAAGAGCCCTGTTTGTCGGGCGCTTTGCCCTCCCGGAACAAGGAAAAGAGTTCGCTCTTCTCGGCAACCGCAAAGAACACCTCTCCACGACGCACATCGAAAGAGAACCGCGTGGGAACGGCCCGATCGAGAACGATACGGAACCCGGCCGGGTGGTTCGCGAACCGGACACCGTCCTGCTTTTTCATCTTTCCTTTTATGCCGAGGAGGTCGAAGACGATACGGTCCGGATCGGTGAGAACGAAATAGCGCACCGCGGACGGTATCTCGCTTACGGAAAGGAAGATGCCTCCTTCGTTCTCCTTCAGGCCGACCGATGCCGGTTTCAACGGCACGCTCTCTTTCAGCGATGTGATCGTCTCTATGTCGCCCGCCTTCAGCACGATGCCGGCCTCTTTGCGTTCCACGGCGAAAGCGCCCCCTTCAAGGTCGATCGAGACCAAGCCCGCCGGCCGAGTTTCCACAGTGCCGGTCTGCACCAGAGCAAGCGATCCGGCCGGACGCTCTGCCATCCCGGGGAACAGCGCCTTGATCGTTCCGGAACCGGCTTGGAAAAGCACCGGGCCTTCGATACGCGCTTCCCACGACTCGGAGACGCCTCCCTTGACCACCGTCACGGTGGAAAAGGACGGTTTCGCCGATGCCGGCCCGGTTGCCGTCAAAACGAGCGCGAGCAGAACCGCCACCATCGTACTTCTCATCACACGCTCCCTATACAAAACGAAAAATCTCCCGGTACTCACGGCCTCCCTCCTTCCTGTGGCGCAGCGTTTTTCTTCTCTGCGCCTTCGGATGGGGAGGAGGTTTCTTCGCCTATATCCAAGATCTCCTGCTCTCGTTCCTGTCCCTCGCTCAGCATCGTCTTGACCGGCAACTCAAGATAGAGTTTGTTGAGGATCTTTCTTCCCAGCGGGTCCTTGTACACCTCCGTGATCTCCAGCTTGTCGGGGAAGACGGCGCTGATCTTCCCCCAATTCTTCCCGATGAAACTGCCCCGTTTGACGATGATGCTCTTGCGATCGGGCGTGACCACGACGGCCCGCGGTTCGGTGATTCCCCACACTATCGCCGTCACATTGAGATCGGAGATGTCGTACTTCTGGAGCTCGCTCACCGGCTCCCGCTCCTCCTCGACCGCCCTGATGTCCCCGAAATAGCTGCGGAAGGGGTCGCGCTTACCGACCGCCGAATAGATGTAGGTCGAGCGCTTCTTGATGATGTCGGTGATGTTCTTCTCTATGTCGCTTCGGGGCGCGACGCTCGCCGTCTTGCTCACTCGATCATATTCGGCCTTGTAATCAAAGCGTTCTATCTCATGTTCATTGACACAAGCGGCTGCCGCCAACAAGAGTCCCGTACAAAGAGCAAGCGGTCGTGTCTGTCTGCTCATTTGCTTCCTCCGCCGCCAGTTTCGGCTTCGCTTATGAAGCGATAGGTGGTTGCTTTGAATGACACATCGAGTTCTATCTTGTTCGGCTGGAACGCGGTGAACGCGTCTTCGGTCACCGTGGCTTTCTTCACCCGTCCCTGTCGCTGTTCGGCCTTCTGGGCGCTCTCGGCGATCGCCTTCATCGAGATGTCGCTCACATTGACGATGCGGGCGAATTTGTTCACCGCATCGAAGAAGCTGAGCACTTCGTGGAAGGCGCCCCTCAGTTTAATGCTGACAGGCACCTTGGCGATGAACCCCTGCACACTCTCTCCCTGCGGCTCGAAGTAGTAAACATCCAGACCGAACTTTTCAGCCTCCTCGGAAAGTTTCTTGAGCAGGGAAGGTATCTCCTTCTTGTCGGGGAGAACCGTTATGGCATACTTGAACTCGCGGTCGAGATTCTCCACCTCTTCCATGAACTGCCCCCGGTCACGGACGAGCACCACCATCTTCGAGAATTCGGCCTTCTTCTGGCTGAATTGTTCAGCCATCTCCTCCATGCGCGCCTGATGCGGAAGAAAGGTGGTAACGAAATAAACGATCGCGAGGATGATCATCACCACCGCAAGAAGTCCCCATCGGTACAGCGGCTTCTGCTTGCCGATCAGGGCAAGCACCGTTTTGAGGTTGAGATTCTTCATGCGTCATCCCCTGCTCAAGGTTGTTTCGCCGGCGCCGCCGGTTGAGGCGCCGGCTCCGCTGGTTTCGCCGCCGATTCGGTCGCCTGCTTACCTGCGAGGACCACCTCGGTTACCAAATTGAATTTGAGCACCGGTATCTTGTTCACCGCCGAGTCCTTCTGGATCCTCTGCAACTCGACCTTGGTGAAGAACATCGAGGACTCGAGCTGTTTCATGAAATTCGCCACCTCTTGGTTCTCGAGGCTCTTGCCCTCCATCTGCATCCGGTTCCCCGAAAGACCGATATTCTCCAACCAGATCTTCGTCGAGGGAAGTTTCAGCGACAACTCGTCGAGGATCCTCACCGGACCGATGTTCTCTTCCTGCAGTTTGATGATCATGTCTATCTTTTCCTGCAACTTCGCCTTCTTCGCCTTGAGTTCGTTGATCTTCCCCACGATCTGTTTGAGGTTCTCGATCTCGCGGTCAGCCTCCTCGATCCGCGCCTTGCTTTCCGCTTCGCGCTCGGCGAGTATGCGGCTGTTGGCGAACAGGATCCCGAGCAGGATGACGATCAGAATGAGCGAAAAGAGCAGGAATATCCGCGCCGACGCGATGAACTTCTCGTCGCTCGCCGGTAAGAGGTTTATCCGTATCATTCTTCGTCCAACCTCCGTAACGCTAGTCCGAGACTCACCGCAGCGATATGGGCGTCCGCCTCCATCTGCTCATGGGTAAGAACGCTCGGCGGCACGACGATCTCCTTGAACGGGTTCATTTTCTCCACGGCGATAGCCATGAGCGACTTCACGGTGGTCACAAAGGTGTGACTGCGCGTCGTCCCGCCGGTGAGGAATATCTTCTGTATCTTGTCCTCCGGATTGATGTTGCCGTAATAATCGAAAACACGCTGGATATCGCTCACCATGTTCTTCGCGACATCGGCGACCACCTCTTCGACCTGTTGCGGCAATATCGAGTCATCACCGGTCTGCTCTCCCGACTTGAGACTTTCCGCCTGCTGGAACGAGACCTTCAGCCGGCGGGTGATCTCTTCGGTGATGAAGTTGCCGCCGTTCGGTATGTCTCTGAAGAAACTGATGACCCCCTTCGAGAGGATGACGACATTCACCTTGGATGCGCCGATATTGAGGAGGGCGACCGTCTGCCCCAGCTCTTCCGGGTAGTTCACCTCGAAGATGTTGGCCAAAGCCGAGGCGTCTATCTCGACCGACATCGGTCTGATGCCGGCTGTTTGCGCCACCTGCATAAAGTCGCCTACGAGATCCTGACGCGCGGCGATGAGGATGACCCGCTCTTTGTTGTCTTCCACGACACCCGTCCGGATTCCGTCATAATAGATCTCGTTGATGTCGTGGGGGATATGCGTCTCCACCTCGCTTCTCAGCGCCTTTTTAAAATCGGCGGGAGGCACCGGCGCCATGCTGATGATGCGGCTGATGATACCGTGACCGGCGATACTGATCGCACAGTACTTATCGCTAAGATGCTCTTTGGTGAGCAAGGTCTTGATCGCATCATTCATCTCGTAGGTGTTCATGATGCTGCCGTCGACGACCGTGTTGACCGGGATCGGAATGGCACCGAACCGCTTCAACCGGTACTTCCGGCCGACCCTTGCAAGGCGGGCGACCTTGAGGTAAAAAGAGCCCATATCGAGCCCGAGCATCTGTTTGCTGAAAAAAAGCGCCATGTCCCCGCCTCAATCGCTATTCTTCGTCACTGGCGAACACCTTTCCCTTCTCATCCAACGAAAGGCCCAAGGCAAGAAGGATCTTGCGCTTGGTCTCCATCCGGCATCTGCTCCCTTTCTCCACGCGGTCTATCGTGAGCACCGAGACGCCGGCCTTGCGCGCCAGCTCCGATTTGCTGAGCAGAAGTCGCTCACGATATTTGCGCAAATTGTTTTTCACCATCGGCCTCTCCCTTGAACACCGTTCCTGTTTCAAGCCGATGATATCAAAGGTACCCATAAAAAGCAAGTCTTTTTTGCATAATTTTATATCATTTATGCATATCTACGCATAATTTTGATAAAAAATCATAGTCTTTTCAAGATCATTTCTCATCCCGCCTTTCTATGGGGATCCCGAGGGCTTTCAGTTTCCCCTCCACACGCTCATATCCCCGTTCTATCTGTTGTATGTTATTGATTCTACTTGTTCCTTTTGCCACGATAGCCGCTATGACCAGTGCCATTCCTGCCCGGATGTCGGGAGATTCGAGGACCGTACCGTAAAGAGGCGACGGGCCGCTCACAACGGCGCGATGAGGGTCGCAAAGGATGATCTGCGCCCCCATTGCAATGAGACGATCCACGAAATAGAGGCGGCTTTCGAACATCTTCTCGAAAAAGAGAACCGTTCCCTCGGCCTGCGTGGCAGCAACGATGGCGATCGACATCAGATCGGAAGGAAAGGCCGGCCACGGACCATCATCGATCTTGGGGATAGCGTGGTGCAACTCCCGATGAACAACCAGTCGCTCGTGGGACGGAACGATCACATCGCTCCCCTCGAAACGGATCTCTATGCCCAGCGCGCCGAAGACCTGCCGTACGCGGTGAAGGTGCCGGGGATCCGCATTCCGTATGCGCACCGAACCTCCGGTGACCGCCGCAAGCGCAATGTAGCTTCCGACCTCGATGTGGTCCGGACCGATCGTATGTTCAGTCCCTTTCAATGAGCGGACGCCGCTTACCACCAACTGGTTGGTGCCGATCCCCTCTATAGAGGCTCCCATGTTCTTTAAAAAACGGCAGAATCCTTGAACATGCGGTTCGCATGCCGCATTGTGGATGGTCGTGCGCCCTTCCGCCAAAACGGCGGCCATGAGAATGTTCTCGGTCGCCGTTACGCTCGCCTCATCGAGGTGAACATCGGCGCCCGTAAGCCGCGAAGCGCTTATACGGTACCCGCCGTTCTCGGTCGTCCATTCGGCGCCGAGGGCGGAGAATCCGAGAACATGGGAATCGAGCCGGCGCCTTCCGATGATATCGCCGCCGGGCGGCGGCAGAAGGACATGGCCGAAACGGGCGACGAGCGGCCCCGCGAAAAGGATGGATGTTCGGATGCGGTTACAAAGAGCACGGTCGAGCGGCCGGTCAACGAGCCCGCGTGCGTCAACCACCACGGTCCCGGGTTTCGGGCGCTGTATCGAGACCCCCATCGATGCCATAAGATCGAGCATGATGCGGACATCGAGGATATCGGGGACATTGTGAATGGTCACCGGCGTATCGGCGAGGAGGGACGCGGCGAACACCGGCAACGCTTCGTTCTTGTTCCCCGACGGAGAGACTTCGCCGTTGGCGACGCTTCCCCCCCGGACTTCAAAAAATGCCGCCATCGGATCCTCTCTTTCTCGTTCGACTGTGGCAAAATGGTAGTAAGTCCAAAGCGAAAGTCAATTTTACGGAAAAAGTTGCTTTTTCGCTTTTTGCCACTAGATTGAGTGCCGATTTCGGGGCCTATAGCTCAGTTGGTAGAGCCCCCGGCTCATAACCGGATGGTCGGAGGTTCGACTCCTCCTGGGCCCACCACCGCGCGATGGAGGCGAGCGATCCGGTCTTTACAGAATACAGATCAAAGCCATCCTTTTCAGGAAGCACTTGTCTCGCACAAGTGCTTTTTTTTGTGTTCATCTCTCACCAAGTAAGGAGGTTTCCGTGATCGAGGAACTGCGCAAGTTGAAGAAACTGCAAGCGTATGATGAACAGATATACCGCCGCGAGGAAGAGCTGGACGCCCTGCCGGAAGAAAATACGGCGCTCGAGGCGCGCATCGCCGAGATGGAAGGGAAGTTAACGGAACTGCGCAACGGCATCGCCCTGCAACAGGAAGAGATCCGCAAGCGCACCGAGATCGTCGCGCGCGGCGAAGAGAAACTCAAGGGGATCACCGGGAAACAGTCGGCGATACGGAACAAGGACGAGTACAATGCGCTTCTTCGCGAGATAGACAACATCAAGCGGTTCAACAAGGAGATCGAAGAAGAGGCCGCCGAGATAACCCGCGAGATGGAGATCAGGACGCAGGAGCTCAAACTGGTGGAAGAGGAGCATCTTGCGAAGATCGCCGAATGCCGCCAGAAACTGAACGAGAACCGGAAGCGGGTCGCCCTCCTCGAGCGCGAGATAGAGAAGATGTATGAGGAGCGCGACAAGCTGACCGCCGGGATCCGCCCGGCCGTCCTGCGCAAGTACGAACGCATCCTTGAGAGTTCTCCTTCGGGAAAAGCCATCGCCGAAGCCGAGAAATACCTTTGCCGCGGATGCAATATGACCCTGCCGCCTCAACTGTACCACAATGTACTCAAGGCGGAACGCATCGAAACTTGCCCTAATTGTCAGTGCATCCTCATACCTTCGGAAAGCCGCCGCAGCGAGAAGGAAAAGAAGGGACCGGTCATTCGCGATACGACGACCGAGCGACACTCCGACGACGATTGAAAAGATCGGGGCCCTGAACCGCAAGGGGAAAGTTGCACAACCGGCCGCTGGCGAACGCTGGAGGAAAGTCCGGGCTCCGCAGAGCAGGAGGCTGGCTAACCGCCAGGAGAGGCGACTCTACGGAAAGTGCAACAGAAAGATACCGCCCGGCACGACCGGGTAAGGGTGAAATGGGGAGGTAAGAGCTCACCGGGGACATGGCGACATGCCCCGCGCGGCAAACCCCCTCCGGAGCAAGGTCGAATAGGGGTGCGTCCCGCCCGACGGGTAAGGGTTGCTCGCCCGAGGCACCCGGGTTGACCGCTCGAGGCGGCGGGCAACCGTCGCCCCAGATGAATGGCCGGTCTTGACAGAACCCGGCTTATGGGCAACTTTCCCCCCTTTTTCCTTTGACATCTTTCTTTTTCCCGCATAGGTTTTTTCCAAGCGGTTCTTTTACAAACTCATCGAGTCATCGGAGAGTGCCATGATCAGCAACCTGAAGGACATTTTGAGCAGAAGCGCCAAGAGCGCGAAGAAATCGGCCATCCGCGAACTGTTGAAACTCACCCAGCGTCCCGAGATCATCTCGTTCGCCGGCGGCCTTCCCGCTCCCGAGTCGTTCCCGCTCGACATTCTCAAGAAGCTCTCGCTCGAGGTGCTTGAGAAGGAAGGGGCGGCGGCATGCCAGTACAGCACGACCGAAGGGGACAACGGGCTTCGCAAGGCGCTCATCGAGAAGTACCGCACGGATGAGGGACTCGACCTCGCGCTCGACAACATCATCATCACCACTTCGTCACAGCAGGGCCTCGATCTCCTGGGACGCATCTTCGTTGACCCCGGCGATGCGGTGGTCGTCGGGCTGCCGACCTATCTCGGAGGTCTGCAGGCCTTTTCGGCGTACGGCGCGGAGATGCACGGCATCAAACTCGATGCTGAGGGTATGCGCGCCGACCTTCTCGAGGCGAAACTGGAGGAGATCAAAAAGGCGGGGAAGAAACCGAAGTTCATCTACACCGTCCCCGACTTTCAGAACCCCGCCGGCATCACGATGTCGGAGAAACGCCGCCGCGAGATACTCGCCGTCGCTCATGAGCACGATGTGCTTGTCATCGAGGACAGCCCTTACCGGGAATTGCGGTTCGAGGGCAAGAATCCGCCGATGCTCTATAAACTTGACGGCACCGAACAGGTGCTCGTCCTCGGCACTTTCTCGAAGATATTCGTTCCCGGCTTCCGCATCGGTTGGATCATCGGCAACAGAGAGGTGCTGGACAAGTTCGTCACGGCGAAGCAGTCGGCCGACCTCTGCACCTCGGCGTTCGTGCAGAAGATAGCGGCGCTGTATCTCAACCAAGGCCACTTCGACAAGACTCTGCCGCGGGTCGTGGCCATGGACCGTGAGAAGCGCGATGCGATGCTTGCCGCCCTCGAGAAATATATGCCGAAGGGTGTCATGTGGACACACCCGGAGGGCGGACTTTTCCTCTTCGTGACCCTGCCCAACGGCATGGATGCCGAGAAGTTGTTCCACCGCGCCCTCGAGAAGAATGTCGCCTATGTGCTCGGCTCGGTGTTCCACTGCGACGGCTCGGGGAAGAACACCATGCGCCTCAACTTCTCTTTTGCCCCGAAAGAGATGAACATCGAGGGGATCCGGCGTCTTGCCGAGGCGATCAAAGAGGAAATGGGCGCATAAGGACAGAGGACATTACCCCTGACAGAAGACACCCGCGACGCAGGTCAGGTCGCCCGGACAGGGAACACCGCCCTGACAGGTGAACATACAGAAAGAGAATCCGCCGGCGTTCTGACATTGTGCCTGATAGCCGGGCGCCTTGTTCGCACAGTCGTTCGGCACATTGGGATCACACAGCGGATAGCAGTGCGGAATGCCTGAGGAACCTTCGATGCAGTCGGAGTCGCCGACACATTCGTCCTTCCCGGCACAGATCTCGCCCGGTCCTTTGGTCGCCGTGACGCTCGAGGGAGGCAGGCACATCTGCTGTCCGAAACATTCGAGCCATGCGGGGCATTCGCTCTGGTAGGCGCCACAGAGGATGAGACAGACTTTCTCCTGCTCGTGACAGGCGACCTGCATCGTCGTCGGGTCGGGCGGCGGCGGACAATCTTTGTTCTCGTTGCAGGCGATCAGGCATTGGCCGTACTGGGCATTGTCGTAGCCCTTCACGCACGCCATCGGCTCGGGACAGGCATTCGGCACAGCCGGATCGCACTGCTGGTAGGCCCCCTCGGGGACGATGGCGTCGGCGTCGGATGCCGCGGTATCGGGCATCGCCGTGTCGCTCGTCTCGTCAGGAAGCATCGCATCGATCGTTTCATCAGGGATCGCGGATTCGGGTCCCTCGTCCGGGATCACGCCATCAAACTCAACCATCGCTTCATCGGCCGCCGCGGTATCAACCTCCGTCGTGTCGGCGTCGGTGGCGATATTTTCATCGACCGGCCCCGTCTCTTCCTTGGGTGCGCAGGCTCCCAATGCACAAAAAATCAGGCTCCCCCAGATAAGGCTCTGTTTTCCGCTCATAGTTCGCTCCCGTTGCGGTACCGTATTCATACGCATTTAACAAGCGGCACTCTACCGGTGTTCATACCGGTGTCAACAAGTTTCTGGCAGCAAGATCTCTTTCCTTGTCATTCTTTTGACACCGGGATGCCTTTCTGTTACGACTTCCATCAGAATGACGAGTCGTTCTCAGGGAGTTTCAAGATGGCGCGAAATCTTCTGTGCGGCGCATGGCTGGCGGTGTTCTTTTTCATCACGGCATGTGACGAGCACAAGACCTCGTCGACCGATGACCTGGCCGTCGACGGAATGACCGATTTCGACACCAGCATTGAACAGGCATTGCCCGAGATCGAAGGGATGCTTCCCGACGAGACCGATCTCGCGGAGTTATCTGACGACCCCGCAATTGACGACGATACCGTGCTGTCGGATGATCCGTCGTCCGATGAACCTTTGGACGACATCGATACTTTCGCCCCGTCCGACGACGCCTTGCTATCCGATGAGGACACCGCGGTTACCTATATATTGCCGGCCGAAGTCGTTTGTCAGCCGTCCGCCGGCGCCTGCGACGCCGCGCCGATCGACACCACGCTGTACGCCTCGTACCGCAAGGACTTTTATTATCCGAACTATCAGGAAGGCGATGTCCTTTCCCCCATCCCGGCGCCGACGAGCGGCGGCCGCTTTCAGATAACCGGCATCGCCGGAAAGGGGGGCGAGGTAACGGCGGTGAAGATAAACGGCGTCACGGCCGCCGACCTCCTCACCCAGACAAAGATCGATTGGTACCATGTCTATCCGCTCGTCTTCACCGCAGGCGATGCCTTCTGGGTCAATTTCCATAGTCGTGAAGCGTCATGGGACAGCGCATCGAGCGGCCAACTGACCGTCGAGACCGAAGAAGGAACCGCCTTCACCGGATCGTTCGCCTATGCGGTCAATCAGGTCCCGCTCAAGTATGTCACCTTCGCCGACGACTATCAGACACTTATCGTCCATATCGAGAACCGGACGCAGAACCCGGTGACGCTCACCAAACTGCTCTACAACGGCCGCGATGTCACCGCCGCCGCCTGCATGGCGAGCAACATCCTGCCCCCGAGCGTGAATATGCTCATCACCGTGCCGCTCTGCGAAGCGGCGAAACCGGGCGACCCGTGGACCGTCACGGCGCTTCTGAACGGTCTGCCCCCCTCGACCGCCGGCGGCCGCGTCATCCGTGACTTCTACCCGGTCGAAACATGGCAGAGCGAAAGCGAATGTCCCTACCCCGTCTACAACGCCGACTGGTACGCCGCACACCGGGCTCACGGCTTCGACACCTTCTTCACTCGCCCCGACACGGCGAATTCCTGCTCGTCGAGTTTCGGCGGCACCAACGACATATTCACTCTGCTCGGTACCGTGGCGCAGGAACATGACTTTCACGCTGTGCTCACCTTCGAGGCCGACAGCCATTTTCTCGACTATCCCGATGTCTCGCACATCGCGGCGGCCTTCCATGCCGACGAGTGCGACAACGAACTGCTCGACAACGGCTATCCGAAGCCCGAAACGCGGGCTCGACTCGCCCGCAAGAGCTGGGAACGCTGGCCCGATCTCCCCACCTACATGGGAGGCTCGCGCGGCCGTTACAACGGCTCTTTCGCCGGTGCGACCGACATACAGGGATTCGACTTCTATGTCGCCGCTTGCGCGCCACATATCACCGTCGCCGGCACCCATCCGCCACTCCGGGGCGCCTTCGACCAACTCCTGCTCGTTCACGAAAATCATATGCCCCACACCACATGGGCCTACACGCAGGCCCTGCACAACGGCTGGAACACCACCGTTCCCTTGGTCGGCACCAAGGTCTACCGCCAGCCGACCGCCGCCGAATTCCGCATTCAGGCACTCTCGGGCCTCATGGTCGGCTCGAAAGGCATCATGTACTTTCAGACGCCGAAGGACATGGCCGAGATGTTCCCTGAAACCTGGGCCGAGATCGACAGGACCAATCGCGAGATACACGGGCTCAAACCCTATCTCCGCGAAGGGGACATTCACGCCATCGTGCAGCAGGACGGCCAGTTCATCGCCTCGATCATCCGGTCGCGTAAGGCGATGGCGCTCGTCCTCTTCAGTCTCAACACCACCACCGTGCCGACCGAACAGCAGTGCCTCGCGGCACAGGATGTCCACTGGAAATGGGGCGCTCATACGGTGACGGTACCGGTCGCGGTGCCCCCCGAATTCCCGGTCGCCGAGGTGTGGGAACTGCGCAACGGTCAGTTCCTTACGGCAAATTTCACCGTGAACGGACGCACCATAACCTTCCCCGACATCGCCCTTGCGGAGCAGAATGTCGGAAGGATATTCTTGCTTATCGCCGACCCCGCGGTTAAAGATGAGATGGCGAGCCGGATGAACTATTAGAGGAAGACCGCTATGAGAATGTTCAGCGCCGTCTGTGCGACGCTTTTCTGCGCCGCTCTTTTCGCCGCCGGAGAACCGGAGCGCGCAACCACCGAGGGAGGAATCGTGATGGCACCGCAAGAACCGAAGATCCTCATCGTCTATTTCAGCCGATCGGGCAACACCGAAGCGGTGGCGAAGGAACTGGCGGCGAAACTCAAGGCAGACACTGAGAAACTGACCGAACAGGGAACCGACTGGGGCGGTTTCTGGGGGTATCTCAAGGCGGGCAAAGCGGCGTGGAAGGAAGAAACCACCTCCATCGACAAACTCAAGAAGGAACCGAA
>CAYNMQ010000011.1:0-17894 GCA_964398245.1 uncultured Spirochaetales bacterium
AGATAACGGCGGCCGCCGCGCTTTGCGTTTGAGGTGCCAAATTGGAACCTCAAACTTTCCATCTCCACGCCTGTCAGCTGAAACATGAATTCCGCCGGGAACCGTTCCGTGTTTCGTTTTACGGCGCGATTTATCTGCTTGGTCTCTACCCCGTATAGTTCCGCCAGATCGCTATCCAAGATCACTTGGACATTGCGGATAATATGGATCCGGGAACCGAGATCCGAATAGCGCATTGGTAAGTTCAGGTTCTTTTTTGTCATATCCGGCCTCTCCTTTTTTCTTTGCCGTCGAGAACCGGTGGCCAACGGTCTCAATTCGTTCTCTCTCGCATCTTTCCCACTCTGCTAATTTCTTGCGAAAGTTAACAAGAAGCCGGATCGTGTCAAGTAAAACAAGGCATGGTTCGAATGACCGTTTCCGGGCCACAGGTAACGCCATACCTTTTCGCAAGCACGATGAGGTCGGCTATGGGACGGTCAGAATGACCGATAGTGTAGCAGACGGGGGCGGATATGGGGAATTGTCAGTTACTCAGTCTCTTCCGGTACCAAAATCCAGACTTTCTTGAGCGGCAGGTCTGCCTGTATCTCCGCGGGAAGTTTCTCGTAGTTGCGATAGATGGCCTCGACGAGATCGCGGCTGTCCCACAGGCGAACGGTGAAATGACTTTGTTTCGATTCCTGCAACACGATCTTGTTGAAGCCACCCCAACACACCAACAAGCCCTGCTTCGCCCCGTAGGTCTGCATGGTCCCCTGCAAAGTGCGATATACCGTAACATCACAAGGATTGTTCTGCGATTTCACCTGAACACAGAGACGAGGATCGTCAAGCCCGAAGGCGCCCCGCCCCGCAAGTATGTCCACGCCGCCATCGGGGCCGGGAGGAGAAACCTTCGTCGTCCACCCTTCCGCTCTAAGCACCGCATCCACCAGCCGCGCCAAGGCATGGCCGGAGAAGCGGCTTTGAATGTGCGCCACAATCTGGTCATGCGCCATCTGCGTAAGATCAGGCAAGGAGGCCTCTTCGCTTTCCATCGGCCCCGGAAGGTGCTGACTCGGCTTTTCCGGGATCCGCATGCCGGGATCGGGCTTTCCTTCGAGAACAGCGGCGACCCGTCGTTCTGCATCGTTGCGAGAGATGTTGCAGACGGTCAGAAACGCGCCGAACGAATAAAGAAGGTCTTGTTGGAACACTGTGCGCGGCAAGTCGGGATGTATCCACTTCACTGGACGGGTGTGGCGGAACATATTGCCGATTTTCTGATAGCGATAAGGCCCCGTCACACTACCTATCGCTATCTGCGAGGTCAACTTGCGAGGAAGAACGATCGTGTCACCTTCCTTCATCGCAATGGCAAACGCCCACAGTTGCCCTGCGTAATTGCCCGCCGCTCGCGGTTTCAGGTCGGGGCGCGTCTCTTTGACCAGTTTCAGGATGGCGTCGAAATCCTTTGCGCCCGACAGATCAGGATACTCGCTAAACCCAATGACGATCACTCCGTTCTCAAGGCAATAATCTTCATCCTCTCCGTTCTCTCCGGCACGGGCAAGATAGACTTTTGGCAGGTCTTTCATGATGCTCCTCGCGTTATTTCTTCAGATCTTCCGCAATGGTGGCGAACTGTTCGAGCGCGGCTTCGAGGTCGGCGGTGAGCATCCGGTCTATCTCTATCCGTGCTTCGGCTTCGGGGGGTGAGAACGATACTCAAAAGGAAACCTCTTTGCCGGTGCAACGCTATTGTAGCCATCGAGACTCCTCAATTCAACCTTTTTATGACAATTTGCTACCCCAAGAGATGGGTTCCCCTTCCCCTTGACGCGCCGCATCAAATCTGTTTAGGATGGCACGAAGGCCGTTCATCAACCTACTCGACAGGAGATAGCCATGATCACCCGTGAGATGGTCGCACCCAAGAGCATCGCCATCGTCGGCGCCTCGAACGAACTCGCCAAGCCGGGCGGCAAGGTCCTCAAGAATCTCAAGGACGCCGGGTTCAAGGGACAACTCTACGCGGTGAACCCGAAGGAGAAGGAGGTGCAGGGAATCGCCTGCCACGCCTCGGTCGCCGACCTGCCGCAGGTTGACCTCGCGATACTCGCCATCGCCGCGAAGTTCTGCCTCGAGACGGTCACCATCCTCGCCGAGAAGAAAGGGACCAAGGCCTTCATCATCCTCTCGGCGGGATTCAGCGAAGAAAGTGCCGCGGGGCGCGAACTGGAGCAGGCGATCGTGAAGAAGATCGAGTCGGTCGGCGGTTCGCTCATCGGCCCCAACTGCATCGGCGTGCTCACCACGCACTACGCCGGCGTCTTCACCACCCCCATCCCGCGGCTCGACCCGATGGGATGCGACTTCATCTCGGGATCCGGCGCGACTGCCGTCTTCATCATGGAAGCGGGCATGCCCAAGGGACTGTCGTTCAACTCCATCTGGTCGGTCGGCAACTCGGCGCAGCTCGGCGTCGAAGAGGTGCTCGCCCATCTCGACGAGACCTTCGACCCGAAGACGAGCCCGCGGGTGAAATTGCTCTACATCGAGAATGTCAAAAAGCCCGATATGCTCCTCAAGCACGCGCGGAGCCTCATCCGCAAGGGGTGCCGCATCGCCGCGATAAAGTCGGGATCGAGCGAAGCGGGAAGCCGCGCCGCCTCCTCGCACACCGGCGCGCTCGCCTCGCCCGACGAGGCGGTCTCGGCGCTCTTCCGCAAGGCGGGCATCGTGCGCTGTTCGGGGCGCGAGGAACTGGTCACCGTCGCCTCGGTCTTCATGCACAAGGAACTGCAGGGCAAGAACATCGCGATAATCACCCACGCCGGCGGCCCCGCCGTCATGCTTACCGACGCCCTCTCCAACAACGGATTCTCCATCCCGCACCTCGAAGGCCCCGCCGCGCAGGAACTTCTCACGAAACTCCACCCCGGCTCCTCGGTCGCCAACCCGATAGACTTCCTCGCGACCGGAACCGCCCAGCAACTCGGCGAGATCATAGATGCCTGCGAACACAAGTTCGATAACATCGACGGGATGGTGGTGATCTTCGGTTCTCCGGGGCTCTTCCCGGTCTACGATGTGTACCGCCTGCTCGACGAGAAGATGAAGACCTGCCGCAAGCCCATCTTCCCGGTGCTTCCCTCCATCATCAACGCCGGCGACGAGATAAAGGACTTCCTCGCGAAGGGACGCATCAACTTCCCCGACGAGGTGGTGCTCGGCAACGCGCTCGCGAAGGTCTTCTTCACGCCCAAGCCGGCCCCCGAGAAGGTCGCTCTGCCACCGGTGGACGAGGCGAAAATTCGCAAGGTCGTCGCCGAAGCGTCAGACGGCTACCTGCCGCCCGCCGCGGTTCAAGCGCTCCTTGACGCCGCCGGCATCCCGCGCGCCGGCGAGGCGGTCGTGACCAAGAAGAGCGACGCGGTCGCCGCCGCGAAGAAACTCGGTTACCCGGTCGTCATGAAGGTGGTCGGCCCGGTCCATAAGTCCGATGTCGGCGGGGTCGTCCTCGGCGTGAAGGACGACGCGACGGTCGAAAAGGAATTCGACCGGATGATGAAGATAAAGGACACCACCGCGATACTCCTCCAGCCGATGCTCTCGGGCGTCGAACTCTTCGCCGGCGCGAAGCACGAAGAGAAGTTCGGCCACATGGTGCTCTGCGGGCTCGGCGGCATCTTCATCGAGGTGCTCAAGGATGTCGCTTCGGGTCTCGCGCCGCTCACCAAAGACGAGGCGCTCGCGATGATCCGGTCGCTCAAGGGCTACAAGGTGCTCAAAGGTGTCCGCGGCCAACAGCCGGTGAGCGAAGAGAAACTGGCCGAGGTGGTCGTCCGCCTCTCGGCGCTCGTCACCGCCGCCCCCGAGATCGCCGAACTCGACCTCAACCCGCTCCTTGGCAAGGGCGATCAGGTCATCGCGGTTGACGCCCGCATCCGCATCGCCAAGAAAGGATAAGCATCGGCACGATGGGCGCTCCGCTCCTCCTCACCTTTCCGCTCAGCGACGAGCCCTACCGCACGATAGCGCGATTCTTCCTCTCGAGCGGCGCACGGCGCATCTCGCCGCAGGACTCCGAGACGCGCCTTTTCCTCGGCGATATCCCGCTCGTCGCGGCGACCGATACGGAGCGTCCCGAACTTCTGCCCGCCGACCGCTTTCTTTTTCTCGCCAGCGACGGCTCTTTCCTCGCGCGCGGCGACACCCCGCAGCAGGCGGAAGTTCGCGCCGCCGTCGGCCGGTTCGCCCTGTTCGTTCATTTCTTCGCGCTGATGCTGCGCAAGCGCCGCGCCGAAAAGATGACCGGGTTCGAGAGCCGCACCGTCCGGGCGCTTCTCGCGGCAACGCCCCCTTTTTCTCCACTCCCGCGGCTCATGGGAGGGCTCAACGACATCGGACGCGTCCGAAACGCCATTGTCGAGGCAGGCAAGGCGCTCGTCGAAGCGGGCCTCGTGGATTCCATCTTCGGCAACATCTCCTGCCGCATCGGCGAATCGCTTCTCATAAGCCGCACCGGCGCGGCGCTCGACCGGCTCGGAACGGGCGTCGCCTCCTGTCCGCTCGCCGCCGGGGACGGCACGCCCTTCGGCGCTTCGGTGGAATACCCATCGCACCGGCGCATCGTCCTTGAAACCCCCTCCCGCTGCGTCCTCCACGCCCACCCGCGCTGGAGCGTCGTCCTTTCGCTGGTGGAGACCGGTCCGACGCTCCTCGGCCTCCCGGTCGTCGAGGGAACGCCCGGCGAGGGACTCGCCGCCGTCCTGCCACCCGCGATCGCGAGGAACGGCGCCGCCGTCGTCCGCGGTCACGGCCTCTTCGCGGCGGGACGCCACGACTTCAACGAACCGTTCGCGGTGATACATCGCATCGAGCGGGAGGCGTTCGCCGCCTGCCGCGCCGCTTTTTCCTGACCCTTCAAAGGAGACCCTTCCATGAAAACCGTCATTCTGCTGACCATTTCGAACATCTTCATGACCGCCGCGTGGTATGGTCACCTCAAATTCAAGGACAAACCGCTCTGGATCGTCATCCTCGCGAGTTGGGGCATCGCCTTCGTCGAATACTGCTTTCAGGTGCCGGCGAACCGCTTCGGCCATGGCACCTTCACCGCCGCGCAGCTCAAGACGATACAGGAGGTCATCACGCTGGTCGTCTTCGCCGTCTTCTCGGTGGTCTATCTGCGCGAGGAGTTCAAGTGGAACTATCTGGTGGGCTTCGTCCTCATCATCCTCGCCGTCTTCTTCATCTTCAAGAAGTGGTGAGGCGGATCACCACAGAAAGCGCCTGAAAAGAAGCGAACCGACGAACAGGATCGCCGCCGCGTAGAGCAGAAGGTCAAGGTAGTGGAGCGCCTTCCTCGCCTGAGGGTCCTTGACGAAGCGCTTGGCGATGTCAACGCCGATCATGAGCGCAAAGAGCGCGACGAGCGTCGCGATGTTCGCTGGCGTCCGAAGCGGGCACATGGGTTACTGCTCCCTGCTGAAATGATCAGGGCGCACCAACACCTCGTCAAGCGGGCGACGCTCCCCCGGTTTTTCGACGGCGCGGAACTCTTCCGAAAGAATTCCCGGATCGTCGAGATACCCGAGCGCCACCATCGCAAGCGGCTCAACCTCAGCAGGAAGCGCCAGTTCTTTGCGCGCCTTCTCGGCATCGAACCCGGCCATCGCATGCGCCACGATGCCGCGCCGCCACGCCTCGAGAGAAAGATAGCCCCACGCGGTCCCCGCGTCGAAGAAGGCCCAGCGGTTTGGAGAACCGTTATGGCGGAACCGCGTTCGTGCAAGAATAAGGAGAAGCACCGGTGCCCGGTTCGCCCACCGCTGGTTCTTGGAAGCGAGGAATGAGCGGAATGTGGCCAGATCATCAGGTGTGGTCGCCGCCATGAAGAGCCACGGCTGATCGTTGTAGCACGACGGCGCCCAGCGAGCCGCCTCGCAAACGGCTCGAAGGTCTTCCGACGCTATCGGCCTATCGGAAAGCGCCCGCGCCGACCACCGTTCGGCGATGAGCGGCAGAATATTGCAACATACCTCACGCACGAGGATACCTCCTAGAACACCAGCGCGCAGGAGCAACCGTCGCTCGACGCGCGCGGCAGCGGCTTGCCGGTCGTCGGTATCGTACAGTCGGGATCGCACCCGTCGCCGGGAATGAAGTTGCCATCGTCGCACTCCTCACCGGCGTCAAGCACCCCGTTCCCGCAGTTCTCGCTCACGCTTCCCGGCAGGCGACAGTCGGGGTTGCACCCGTCGCCGGGGATGAGGTTGCCGTCGTCACACTGCTCACCCTCTTCGAGGATGCCGTTGCCGCACACCGCGACCGGTTCGTCGGGCGCGGCGGTGTCCGCCGCCTCTTCGTCGCCCCCCTCATCGGGGCCGGTCGTGTCAGGCACCACTTCGTCAGGAGAAACGGCATCGGGCTGTGCTTCGTCGCTCATCATGTCGGGCACAACGACATCGCTGTCCGGCTCGACGCTGTCGGGCGATACGGTATCGTTGTCCGGCTTCGTTTCGCTCTTGCACTTCGATGAGCACCCGTCTCCCGAGACGGTGTTGCCGTCGTCGCATTCTTCGAAGGGGTCAACGGAACCGTTCCCGCAGACGATCACCGCATTCTGGCAATCGGAAAGGAGGTAGCCGTCGCAGGTTTCGTTGCACCGGGCGTAATAGTTCTCGGGATAGGAGCCGAGCGTCGCGCAACTCGTTATCTGGCTGTCGCAGAACTCGTTCCCCTCCTTCTTGCCGTCGCCACAGACAGTCGCCGTGCATACCGAAGTGTCGTAGCCGGAGCAATCGCTCTTGCACGGGGCGTTCGTGTCGGGCAGATAGGACCCGAGCGCCTGACAGTTCTCCTCGTCGCTGTCGCACACTTCGGGGTCGAGCACATAGCCGTCGCCGCAGTTCGGCATGCATACCGAGGTGTTCCACCAGTAGCATCCTTCATTGCAGACAGCGTTCGTTCCCGGGGCGTAGGGCGCATCGATACGGTGGCAGGCCCGCGTCTGGCCCGGCGAACAGACATCGTTGCCGTCACCGCAGACCTCCTCGCTCACGAAGCCGTGTCCCGTGAACTGAACGACGATGGACTCTATCCAGTCGCGATACGGCAGTACCCATGTGTAGTAACTGCCGCTCGTCGCAGAGCACTGCCCCGCCACGAACGAGGCGACCCCCGAGACGACATCCTTGTCGAACTGCCGGGTGAGGAACGGCCCGCCCGAGTCACCCTGACAGGCGCCTGCCGGATTGCCGATTTCTATAAGCTGCTGCCCCATGATGTTGCCGATGTTGAGTATCGTCGTGTTGCCGTAGCGGTGCACTCCCGAATCGGAGGCGTTCGTGCTCGTGATGCCATACCCGACGATGACCCCCGTCGAGGTCTTCGTTTCGTTCGGAGCCACCCGCTCCGGGACGGGGGTCAGCGAGGTCACTTTCCGGTCGAGGTGAATGAGCGAAAGGTCAACCGCGTTCCATGTGTTGATGTCGCCGGTCCACGAGGGATGCTTCACCACCTCCTTGCCGTAGGCGATGGTGCTTCCCCCCCAGTAGACATTCGCGCCGTTGCGCACCGTTATGGAAGAAGGATTGGAGACGGCGTCCATCACCAGCTGGCCGTTCTCGTAGAGATAGACGCAGTGCCCGGCCGAGAGGAGCACTTCGGGATCTATGAGGCTCGCGGTGCAAAGCGATCCGCCCGACATGATGGCGACGGCGCTCTGGTAGATCTGATAGTTCGTCGCCTGACCGTTGACGATATAGGGCTCCTTCTCCCCGGCCTCCCACGGATTGATTGCCCCGATGAGTTCCAGCGGACTCCGAAGTCGCGGCATCGGCGACCAATCACCCGCGAAAGAAACGACGGCGACACACATGACGAGAACCCAAACAACATGCCTCATAAGTTCATCCTCCGCTTTTCGTAGTTATTCTGCTTGAGCCCGATTATATGCGATGCACCACAAGGACGCAACAAAAGAACCTCGACCTGTGCAGACAAACCTCTGAAAAAAAGTATGCAATCGGCGTTCTGGAAAAATTTAATTAACAATTCCAGACAGTTGTTGCCTGAACTGACATGTCAGTCTATTTTTCTTGACAAGCCGCATATTTTCCGTTAGGGTGCCCTCGTAACCGGTTGTTTCTCGATGGGAGGAGAACACTATGACACAACAACGATTATCACCTGCTTTCGTGGCCGATCGCATCTTCGATCTTTTGCAGGAGACGATCCGCCGCGTTGACGAGGTCATCCCCGCCAAACAGGTCGGCGACGGCGAGGAGACGGCGCCCACCGGCATCCACCATATTCTGCGCCACTACGAGCACCTGCTTGCCCGGATCGTCGAGGAACCGGAGGAGGTCTCTCTGGAGGAGTACTCCGAGGAGGAGGCGCGCGACCTTGCCTTCTACGCGGCCCGCACCGGCAATGTCGAGGCACTCGCCGCCATTCTCCGGCACACCGGACTTGACCCCGCCGTCCGCGACGAAAAAGGGCTCACGATGCTCGACCACGCCCAGCGCGAGCGGCAGTATGCCGTCGCCCACCACCTCATCGGGCTCGGTGTGGGTAAAGAGGAGACCTACGCAGCGTAAGTTCACCGAAAAACTCTTGCCTCTCCCTCGACTCTGTGCTAAAAGATCGTGAACCGAAGAGGCAAATGGAGCACCGATGTCTCCCGCGATGTCAAAAAAGGAACGCTACGAGCGTGTTATCGCCCAACTTATGGGACTGTTTGAAAAAACCAGCGATCCCATCGCGCGGATGGCAACCGCGGCGGCGCTCCTCAAAGGTAAGATGAACCACTTCTTTTGGGCTGGCTTTTACCGGCTCGTCGGAGAGGACCTCCTTGTCGGCCCCTATCAAGGATCGCTCGCCTGCCAAGTGCTCGCGCGGCACACCGGCGTCTGCTGGGCCGCCGTTGACCGCGGCAAGACGGTCGTTGTCCCCGATGTCGAAAAATTCCCGGGACATATCGCCTGCGACAGCCGCTCGAAGAGCGAGATCGCCGTACCGGTCCGCGATACGACGGGGGCGATCGTCGCGGTCCTCGATGTGGACGCCACCGTCCTCGACGCCTTCGATGCGGAAGACGCCAATGGACTCGAGCAGTTGGCAAAGCTCATCTACCGTCCACTTCCATGAATGCCGAAACCTTGTTGCAATTATTTCCCGACCGGTTATGATGCCTCTTTGTTAAGGAGCCGACATGGGCAAGCGACTCGTTTCGATCGTCATCCCCGTCTACAACGAGGAACAGATACTTGAACAGGCGGTGACCGGCCTCTACCGCGACCTCGAAAAGCACCGCGCGGACTTCGACTTCGAGGTGATCCTTGCCGAGAACGGCTCGAAGGACGGCACCATCGCCAAGGGGCAGGAACTCGCCGGGCGTTTCCCCGGCCTCTCCATCTTCCACCACCCCGAGCCCGATTACGGCAACGCCCTCAAGGCAGGCATCCGCCGCGCCAAGGGCGAGATCGTCGTCTGCGACGAGATAGACCTCTGCCTCCCCGAGTTCTACGAGAAGGCGCTCGCCCTCTTCGCGAAGGGGGACGCCCAGATGGTGGTGGGCTCGAAGGCGATGAAGGGCGCCAAGGATGAGCGCCCCTTCAAACGCCGTCTGGCGACCTTCGTCCTGAACCTCCTCCTCAAGATATTCCTCGGCTTCAAGGGGACCGATACGCACGGCGTCAAGGCGTTCCTGCGCGAACCGCTCCTGCCGGTGCTCGACAAGTGCCTTGTCGGCAAGGACATCTTCGCGAGCGAGTTCGTGATCCGCGCCGAGCGGGCCGGCATCGTGATTCGCGAGATCCCCATATCGCTCGACGAGAAACGGGCGCCTTCTATCCGCCTCCTCAAGCGGGTGCCGCGGGTCCTTTCCAACCTCGCCTACCTGTTCTGGTCCATCCGCATCAAGAAGAGGTGATATGCCGACGGTCGCGCTCACCATAGACCTCGACCCTCTGTCAGCCTACTACGCCATACACGGCATCTCTTCGCCGCCCGCCGGAGACCCGGTGCTCGGCCTCGGCATCCGCCGCTTCCTCAATCTCGCGAAGGAGTATCGTGTGCCGGCCACTCTTTTCGTGACCGGTTCTTTCATCACTGAGGAAGGTTGGGCACTCCTTCGGGACGCCGCCGCGGCGGGATGCGAACTCGCCGACCATAGCTTCTCGCACGACTATCGGCTCTCGCGCCGCCCGCAAGAGGACATCGAGACCGACCTCAAACGCAACGCCTTCGTGATCCGCGAGTACACCGGCGTTTCGCCGGTCGGGTTCCGCGCTCCCGGCTACAATACCTCTCCCGCCATGCGCGCCGCGATAGCCGCCGCGGGATACCGCTATGACTCATCGGCGCTTCCTTCTCTCTTCTACCACAGCGCGAAACAGGCGCTCATCTGGATAAAACGGGTCACCGGACACCGGTCGGTCTCGTTCGTATCGTCGCTCCGTGACGCCTGCGGCCCGCGCGATCCCCACCGGCTTCCTGAAGGCCCGATCGAGGCCCCCATCACGACGGTGTTCCCGCTCCTCGGCCTTCCGCTCGTCGGAACGGCGATCGTCACCTTCCCCGCGCCGCTCGTTCACCTCATGGTGTCACGGGCGCTCAGGAAAGAGTTCGTCGTCATCGAACTCCACGCTATAGATTTCGTCGAAGCCGACGACGACCCCGAACTGCGACCGCTCCTCGGCAAACAACCCGACATCTCCCATCCGGTCGAACGAAAACTGCGCCGTCTCTCCCGTATGATCGAGCGTTTTCTGGAAAAAGGCTTTGCCTTCGAAACGCTCGCCGACGCCACCTCCCGCTTTTCCTGATGAAACTGTCGTTCCTCGCCGACCTCTACCAGCGCCGCGGCGGCATAAAACTGGGGCTCGGGCGCATCGCCGACGCATACCCCCTCGTCAAGCGGCGCGAGATACCGGCGTACCATGTCGCCGGCACCAACGGCAAGGGAACCACCGTCTACGCGATAGATCACCTGCTTCGCCGGAAAGGGTACCGCACCGGCTGTTTCGTCTCGCCCCACATCCGCGATTTCAACGAACGCATACTTGTGGATGGCGCGAAGATATCAGACGACGCCGTTGCCCGCATATACCACGACCTCGAACGCGAGATCCCCGACTTCGCCGCGCTCAGTTTCTTCGAGGTGACCTTCCTCATGGCATGGCGCTGGTGGGAGGAAGAGGGCATCGAACGGGCGGTCATCGAGGTCGGTCTCGGAGGACGGCTCGACGCCACCAATGTGCTGGACTGGCCGAAAACGGCGATCATCACTTCCATCGGCCACGATCACACGCATATCCTTGGCGATACCGTCGAACAGATAGCGTCGGAGAAACTCGGCGTCGTGCATGCCGGTGACCGGCTCATCCTCGGAGCAACAATTCCGGCCAACCTCGCCGCATGGATGCGCGAGGAAGCCCAACGCCGCGGCGCCGTCGAAGTCGTAACCGCACCCGCGCGTCCCCCCGAACCGTTCGCCGCACCGCCCAACCTCCCTCTTTCGCCGGAACAAACGGCGAACCTCGCGATCGCCCATACCGCGGTAACGACAAACGAGGGACCACGAACGGCTGACTTCTCTGAACTCAGACTGCCGGGACGCTTCCAGCGGTTCCGCGAACGCATCGTTCTCGATGTTGCGCACAATCCGCCGGCAATGGAGGCGCTGGCACGCCACCTCGCGACGCTTCACATGCGACCGAATCTTCTCTTCGGCGCGATGAGAGACAAGGATATCACCCGAACGCTCGCCGCCATAGCGCCGGTGGTCAGTGACATTTTTCCCGTTCATCTCACCGCGGACGGCGACCGGGGCGCCACCGTCGAAGAGATCGTTGCGCGGGCGCCGGAGACGGTTCGTCCCAAGATGAAATGGCACGCTTCGAGCGACGAGACCATAGCCGCGGCGCTGGGGACCCTTGCCGCTCCCGATGCGATGCTTCTTGTCAGCGGCAGTTTCTTCATGGTGGAACGCTTCTTCCGCGTCATCGAGACGCCGGAGGGAAAACGGCTCGTCGCCGACTTGCATTTACCTCCCGACGACCTAGAATGACCTGTCATCGGATCACCGGTGGGAAACGATGAAGATACGGAGCATCCATCTCAAGAACTTCCTCATCATTCGAGAAAGTACCGTTTCGCTCAACGAGGGGTTCACCGCCGTGACCGGCGAGACGGGAAGCGGGAAAAGTCTCTTTGTCGAAGCGGTCCGTTTGCTTCTCGGAGGTCGCGGCACCCGCTCTCTTGCGGGGCCATGGGGAGCGACCGGTGAAGCATCGGCGATCGTCGAGATCTCTCCCCGCGACACCGCGCTCCTCTCGGCATTGCATGACCTTGCCATCGAACCGGACGACGACCACGGTATCGTGGTGCGCCGCGTCATCGGTGAGCGGAACGCCGCCTTTCTCAACGCCTCGCCAGTGCCGGCCCAGAAACTCGCCGAGATCTTCGGCGATTGGATCGAGATATCGTCCCAGTTCGAAAACCGCGAACTTTACCGGAGCGACTACCAGACGGCAGTCCTCGACACCTTCGGCGTTCCCGAAAAACTTCGCACCGCCTATGAGAAGCAGTGGCACGCCTTGCAGGAGACACGCGCAGAACTTGCGCGGCTCCGGGCGCTCGACGATCCGCGCCGCCGCGACTATCTTTCCTTTCAAATCGAGGAACTCTCCTCGTTCAACCCGCAGGAAGGCGAAGACGCCGATCTCGAACAGCGCATCCGCATCGCCGAGAACCGCAAGCGGCTCGAGGGCCTCGCAGCGCGCGCCGACGAGGCACTCTCTCAGGCCGATACGGCGCTCACCGCCGCCGACCGGGCGCTCGGCGAAATGGCACGGATCACCGATCTGAAGGATCTTCCCGACCGCACCGCCGCGATCCTCATCGAGTGCCGCGACATATCCCGGACACTTACCGACATTGCCCAGCGTCTCACGGCGACCGACGACGAGGAGGAACTGCGCGCCCGCCACGACACGCTCAACCGCCTCCTTCTCAAGCACGGCGTCCGCGATGCCGCGGGTCTCATCGCCGTGTGGCGGTCGCTTGAAAAAGAGGCTTCCGACCTTGCCGAGACCCCTGCCCGCCTCGCCGCGCTCGAGGAAAAGGAGCGTTCTCTGATCGCGGCGGCGCGCAAAACGGCCGCCGCCATTCACGAGGCCCGTATGAAAGCGGCGCCGAAACTCGAAAAAAAGATCACCGGACACCTCAAAACGCTCGGCATGCCGGAGGTGGTGTTCCGGGTGGTCGTAACGCCGCAGGAGGATCTTTCGGCTTCCGGCGCCGACACGGTTCGTTTCATGGTCAACACGATCGGCACCGGCGACCTGCGCGACATAAAGACTCTCTCGGGCGGCGAGCTGTCACGGCTTCTTCTTGCGCTGAAACTCGTTGACCAAGAGGAAGGAAAATTCATCCTCTTCGATGAGATAGACGCCAATATCGGCGGCGAAACGGCGGCCCATGCGGCCGAGCAGTTGCGTGAGAGCGCCGCGCGCAACCAGATACTCGTCGTTACCCACTTCCCGCAGACGGCGGCCTGCGCCGGAACTCACATTGTAGTCGAAAAGGTTTCCGAACGGAGCGGATCACCGGTCGAGACCCGCTTGCGCGAGGTCTCCGGCGACGAGCGGATACGCGAACTCGCCCGCATGATGGGCGACGCCGAATCGAAGGAGAACTTGAAAGCGGCTCATAAACTGTTGGAGAAACGATCATGAACACCCACCGTATCGCGGTGTGCATCCCGACCTACAACGAGAGAGAGAACATCCTCGCCATCGCGCAGGCGGTGCGCGAGGCGCTCCCGACGGCCGATATTCTCGTCGTGGACGACAACTCACCCGACGGAACCGCCGACATCGTCCGCGAGTTCCAAAAGGAGCACCCGTGGCTCAAACTCCATGTGCGGCAGGAGAAGAAGGGACTCGGCGCCGCCTACATAGACGGCTTCCAGCGACTCATCGCGGCGGGCTATGATATCATCATCCAGATGGATGCCGACTTCTCGCACCAGCCGAAATATCTCCCCCACTTCATCGAGGAGATAGACAAGGGTGCCGATGTCGTCATCGGTTCTCGCTATGTGAAGGGCGGCGGCACCGAGAACTGGAACCTCCTCCGGCGCATCATCTCCCGCGGCGGCAGTCTCTACTCGCGCATCATCCTCTGTCTCAACCAGCACGATGTGACGGCGGGCTACAAATGCTGGCGCGCCGAGACGCTCAAGAAGGTCATTACCGGAGACCTCAAATTGTCGGGCTTCGGTTTCCAGATCGAGATGTCGTTCCGCACCAAACTGGTGGGAGCAAAGATAAAGGAATACCCCATCGTCTTCCCCGACCGCGAGAAGGGGGTCTCCAAGATGAGCGGAAAGATATTCAAAGAGGCGCTCTTCGGGGTGTGGAAACTGCGCCTGATGGGGCGGAGGGTCTTCGACTAACGGCTCAATCGGTCGGGCGGATGAGCACCCGATCGTTCTTCTGAAAAAGGAAATAGCGTTTTTTGTCCCACGCGATGATCTCGAGGGCGCGGTAATCGGCTCCTTCGGTCTCGCGGTCCTCCCAAAGGCGCTCGAACGAGGCGTCGAACTTCGCGATGACGAGTTCGGTCTCGTGGGTCGTTATCTCGCTGTAGCCGCATCCGCTCCCGTGAACGGCCCGGTCGTTGGCGCCGATGAGGTAGAGGTCACCCTCGACGAAGCGCACATCACGCTGGTAGGAGAGACCTTCTCCCACATCGAGCGTCGCGAGCGTTTCGAGCGTGACGGCGCCGGCGGCGGGAGCGAGACGGTAGAGCACATCATCGTCACCGAACCAATAGATGCCGTCCTCGCGGAGCGCCGCGGCAATGCCGCGCGATCCGACCTCGGGTTCCGGATCGAGCGTGTCGCCGTCGTCGAGCGAAACGGCGTTCGTTACCGTCCCTTCACCGTTGATGATGAGATAGCGATAGCCTCCCTCATTGGTGCTCCGCACAAGGTGCACTGCGCCGCCACTCACGGCAAGAAAGACCACGCGGCCTCCCTGCTCGGCAGGATATGGCCACCGTTCTCCCTCACCCTCGGATTCGGCATCGTGCCGTTCGACGAACAGCGCTCCGGTATCATCGAGTCCGGCAAGGTAGAGGTCCCCGGCAACGGTGACGAATGCGGCATGGATCTCCCGGTCAGCCGCCGAACGGAAGGAAAGTGTCTCCAGTTCATCGAGCGCCGCCGAGAGTGTCACCACGGTGATGTGGAAAAAGGGACGGGACTCGGCTGTGGCAAATAAGGTCGCCGTGTCTTTGCCTTCTCCCTGTGGAGGGAGAAGGTTGGATGAGGGTCTGCGCGAGGACACCCTCACCTCATTCCTCTCCCTCGACAGGGAGAGGAGATTTGCATCGGTCCATCGTTCATCCGTCGCGACGAGGTAGTAACCGCCCGCCCCGCGTCGATAAGCCGACACGCGGAGATCCACCGCAGGAAAGTCTTTTTCAAAAAGGGCGATGCGACGAAATGAGTCGTCATAGAGCGCTGCCATCGCGCGGCGGCAGTAAGTCATCGTCTCGGGGCAAGAGAAGGCCTCTCCCTCGATATCACGCCGGGTACGGTCGGCGCCGGCGACGAGGAGCAGATCGGAGGAGAGCAGCACGCTCTGCCCTTCCATCGTGCCGAGGCTCGTTTCGTGCTTTTCGCAGGAAATCGCGAGCAAAGAGAGCACGAGAACGACCACCGTTCCACTGATGTTTTTCATGTGCCACTTCCATAGAGCGAGGCGTGCCGTGCGCCGCGGTAGATGCGCCATCCGTTCATATCGGGCGCCGGATCGGCAACCTCGAGGTCGAACACTTTCCGTTCCGGCGTCTCGCCGCGGGTCACTTCGATCACGCGGGCCGACACCTTGCAGTTCCACAGATCATCGGTCGGGGTCCCCGCCTCATCGGTCGTGATACCGCCGAACACGATGAGCACATTGCCGGTCGCCGGCAGAAGATCGGCATCGCTCAAGTATGGCGCATATATCTTCTCGCCGTCGCCGTTCCAGTCCCACATCTGAGATACCGTCATCGCATCCTCGTCAATTGCAAAGATGACGGCGCGGCTCCCGTTCTCCTCCGCGGGGAACATCGGGTCATAGGGAAAGGCGCGGTAGGCGCCGTTGTCGAACATGAGTATCGTACCGTCGGGAAGGCGTTTCGGGGCGTGCTGATAGTAGTTCCATTGGAACGGGGTTCCGACAGGCGTCAAGAGGAAGGCGCTCCACGGCTCTTTCCAGTAGTCGTGCGGACCGAGGAGCCAGTGCAGGTTACCGTCATCGTACCCTATCTTCACGACAACCGATTGATTTCGAAGCGACACGACGATCGTATCATCGCTTTCGTCGTAGTACACGGCATTAGCATGCGTCCACTGTTTGAACATCCGTATCGAGGTGTATCCGATCCGGTAGGGATCGAGAAGATCGAAGAGGTTCCATCGCTTCACGACCTCGCCGGTCGGTGTGAATTCAACGATCTCATCACCGGTTACCACTGTTGTTTGTGGCGGTGCTGACGGATCGGTCTCGCTCGTCGGCCAGTTCTCTATCATGCGGCGATCGTTATCGAGCGCCAGCCAATTGCCCCACGGAAGCAGGGTAACGGCATGGTGGAACACATCAACCGCGACCGGAATGCTTCCGTCTTCCAAGGGCACATGGTTTTCGGGGTGCCACGCCTGCTGAGTCTCACCGAGCAGGTCGGTGACGATGAGACGGTAGATGAACTGGATCATGAGACGCCCATCCGGGAGCAACGCGAAGTCGTAGCAATCGCCGCTATCCCTGAAATACCAGCCGACGCGCCCCTCCGCATCGACCGCGGCGAGCAGGCATCCGAAATTCTTATCGCTCTGGGCGGTGCCGGGAGACCGCGAGATATTGAGAAGCGTCCACCCGGGATCCATCGCATCCGGATCGGCGCTTCGTACGGTGATCGGCGGGAAATCGTCCGGCAGCGGCGGCGCTTCGAGCGTTACCGGCTCCCCCGCCGGTTCGTATGCCCCCCCGATTTTTTTCTTTTCGACGGAAACGGTGTTCGCAACGCCGGGGAAAAGGCCAAGCACGGGAAAACGGGGGAACGGGGCAGGCGGTGACGGTATCTCGGCGGAGCGCGTTCCCTCGGATGAAGTGATGGTCACCCGAAGCGTCACCGGCTTGGCAGTCTTCAGGGTCCCTACCGCGGCCAGTGGGACGCGTGGATTATCATTGAGTATGATGGAAAGTTCGTCTTTGTCATCGCCATCCTCGTCGCTATCGGTCAATAACGCATCCTCTCCCGCCGTTCCCTCATCGGTCACCGCATCTTCTCCTTCCGCGGGAACATCCGGAAACAACAGGGTATCCTCGGTTTCTTTCCCCTCGGTCTTTTCGCTCTCGGGAGCATCTTCGTCGAAAGGGACTCCCCCTTCATCGTGCAAAAGCACCGTGTCGCCATCTTCAGGTGACTGCGAAGCGGTGGCCTTTTCACAGGAGACAACGAAAAACACCACGAAGAATAGCGATGCACCCAAGAAACGCATAGAGCATCTCCTCTTACCTGATGAACGATACGACCACCGCATCTCATTGTCAATAGACGAACATTTTTCTTACTTATGTCGCGGACATCACATGACTCTGATTATATTAATCAATAACGACAGACCATTGGCAATGCAGCCAATCCTTCGTTACTCCATGGCCCCCAGAAAGGAAGATAAATGGTTACCCATTGGTGCAAAATAGGGTTCCACACTTGTTGCGGGACCAAATCTATTGCACGAACTCTCCCCTTCTTGGCCGTCGTGTTCGGCATTATCCCCATTTGCACATCAAAGAAATAGGTCACTTCGGGATCTTGCTGAACAGCGGTGTTTGTGCGGC
>CAYNMQ010000012.1:0-17392 GCA_964398245.1 uncultured Spirochaetales bacterium
ATCGTCGTCGTGGGCACTCCCATCTGGGCATGGAACATGACGCCGGCGGTCCGGTCGTTTCTTACCGTCTACAAGGACGATCTCAAGAAGGTCGCCTTCTTCGCGACCGAAGGCGGTTCGGGCCACGAAAAGGCATTCAAGAACATGGAAACGCTCGCCGGGAAAAAGCCACTGGCAATCGCCTTTTGGAATGAGACCGATCTCCGGAAAGATGCCTTGCGGCAAAAGAAACTTTCCGAGTTCATTTCAGCGCTCCGAAGCGCGCTGGGTATCGAACCACTGTAGCGCCAACTCTTGCCTTCAGACAAAAGTTGACAGGCTACTCTGCCGCCATACAATCACCCCGCACCGGTGCCGGAGTGGTGAAACTGGTAGACGCGCCGGACTCAAAATCCGGTGGTGGCGACACCGTGTCGGTTCAAGTCCGACCTCCGGCACCATGTGAATGATCGCGAGTCATATCGAGCCAAAAGGGAGGGTCCCGTGCGCACCGTCGTCGTTATCATGGCGGGCGGAAGCGGCAAACGCTTCTGGCCCCTTTCGCGGGAAAACCGCGCCAAACAGTCGCTTGCGCTCTTTTCCGAAAAGACCCTTCTTGCCGAGACCATCGAGCGGATCCTGCCGCTCTCCCCTGACATTCTCGTCGTCGCTTCCGAAAAACAGCGGACCCACATCGAAAACGATGTGCGGCGCTATCCCGGCACCCGCACCCTCTTCGAACCGGTCGGCCGCAACACCGCGCCGTGCATCGCGCTTGCGCTTCGCGCCATCCGCAAATGGCGTCCCAATGAGTCGTGCCGCGTCGCGGTGCTGCCCGCCGATCACTACATCGCCCGCCCCGATCTCTTTCGTCAGGCGATCACCAAGGGGATTTCTCTCCTCCATACCCTCGATGGCATCGGAACGGTGGGCATCAGGCCGTATCGTCCCGAAACCGGCTACGGGTACATCAATATCGGCCCCGAGATCGCACCGGGGGTTCATGCGGTCAAACGCTTCGAAGAGAAACCGGACCGCACCCGCGCCGAGCGCTTTCTCGTAAGCGGCGACTACCTCT
Source organism: uncultured Spirochaetales bacterium (assembly GCA_964398245.1). GTDB lineage: Bacteria > UBP6 > UBA1177 > UBA1177 > JAKLFG01 > CALITV01. Next base: position 1,058 of record CAYNMQ010000012.1, read on the forward strand.
GGAACGGCGGCATCTTCCTGTTCCGCCTCGAACGGATGGAGAAAGAGATCGAAACGCTCGTCCCCGACATTGCCGAGGCGATACGGGCGATACCTGACCCCGAGCGGGTCTCCGCAGACGACTACGCCAAGATACGGAGCATTTCCATAGACTATGCCGTCATGGAGAAGACCTCCGCACCGCTCTTTTCGGTCGTCGGCGATTTTGGCTGGAGCGACATCGGCAGTTGGGCGACCTATCACGAGCTCCTCCCTCAAGACACCGACGGGAACGCGGCCCGCGGTCCGGCTTACTTCATCGAGAGCCGCGGCAATCTCGTGGTCAACTTCACCACGCGACCGATCTTCGTATTCCGGAAAAACGGGCAGTTCATCGTGGCGACCGAGGATGCCATTCTTACGGCAGACCTCGCCGATCACCAAGAAATCCGCCGTATTACCGAATGGTTAGAACAAAAAGGCCACCTTGACCTTCTGTGAAAAAGCCTGCGCTGAAAACTTTTTTCCACTTCGGCCGGTCTATAAGCATCGGTAGGGCGGAAGAAAGGATCAGCATCTACCTTTCGAGGCGGTGGTCGTCCGTACGGAGGGCCACCGCTTTTTGTCAGGCGTTCGTCTTCCCCCGACACGAGGCGAGGAGATCGTGAGGACTTCGCAACGCATCCGCGAGCTGAGTGCCCTACTGGTCTTTTCGACAGCCCTTTTGTCGCTGGAACTCTCCTTCACCAAAGTCTTTTCGGTGATCCAGTGGTATCATTTCGGATTTCTCGTCATCAGCACCGCGATGCTCGGCTTTGCGGCGGCGGGGATATTCCTCTCCTGCCGGCCGCTCGCGGACGACCCGGCGACCCCTTCCCGGCTGATGACCGTGTCGGCGCTCGTTACGGTAGCCTCTTATTTCCTCATGACCCATGTCGCCGCGGCGAGCGAAGCGCTCTTCCATTCCCGGATCTCTCTGGCGGCCCGTGTCGCAGAAATAGCCTCTCTCGCTCTTCTCCTGCTGCTTCCCTTCTTTTTTCTCGGACTCACCATCGGCCACATCATCACCGTGCGCCGTGTCGCCGCGGGGATATATTACGGGGCAAATCTTCTTGGGTCCGCATGCGGAGCAATACTTTTCCTTATCTTATTCGACACATTCCCCGGTGAGGTCGGGGTCCCCCTCAATGCCCTGACGATGTCCCTCGCCGCCCTGATCGCCGCGACGGAAAAGCGCGGGTTGATCGCCGCCGGAGCGACGGGGGCGCTCACGCTCGCTCTTTCCTTCGCCCCCGGTCTTTTCCCGCTCGACCCTCCCCGCGACAAGATCTTGGGATACATCGAGGACCTGCCTCCGGCCGTGACATACACCGGCTGGAGCTCTCTCTCCAAAGTGGATTTCGTGCGCGACCCCGACACGACGGTCGGCGAGGGAAGCGGCCTGTGGGGCATATCCGAAAGGTTCCGCGCGGAAGGACGCCCCTGGCCCGAACGGCAGGGAATCATCATCGATTCGTGGGCATATACCACGATGCTCAAGTACCCGCAGGACCTCTCTTTTTACGAGTTCATGCCGACCACTTTCGCCTACGCGCTCCGTCGTTACGACTCGTCGCTCCACATCGGCGCCGGCGGCGGATTCGATCTCCTCGCGGCCTACCATTACGGTGTCCGCTCCGTTCAAGGGGTCGAAATAAATCCCGTCATCGTGAAGGCGGTCGCCGAGCGGTTCGGCGATTATTCCGGAGGAATTTACTCAGGCGGGATCCCGGGCATCGAGATCTTCGTTGACGAAGGGCGTCATTTCATCGAACAGTCGTCACGCCGCTGGGACCTCATCCAGTTGTCCGGCGTGGACACCTTCTCTTCCTCTCACGCCGGAGCCTTCGCCCTTTCGGAGAACAATCTCTACACCGTGGAGGCCTTCAAAACCTATTACGAAAAGCTCAATGAGGACGGCGTCCTCACGATGACCCGCTGGTTCGCACCCGACGAGAAGGGCATCTTCCGTTACGAACTTCGCCTGCTCAACCTTGCGCGGCAGGCGCTCGACGAGCTCGGCGTCGGAACCAACGGCAGCCTCTTCTACTTCGTTTCCAGGAACTATACCGTCCTGACCATAAAGAAAGGGGCGTTCACCCCGGAAGAGGTCTCCGCAGGACACCGCTTCATCACGGAGAACCGGTTCATCCCTCTCATCGTCCCGGGCATGCGTTTCGATCGCGCAAGAACTTTCGAGACCTTCCTGGCCGCCGATCAGGAAACCTTTTCCCGTCTCATGGACGGGTATCCCTATCTCGTAACTCCTCCTACCGACGACCGACCGTTCTATTTCGAGATACGACGCTTCGGCACCCTTTTTACCGGCAACACCTTCATTGCTCCGTACGCAGAACTCTCCGGCCAAGGGATACTGATGGTCCTGCTTGCCGAGACAACGCTGTTCGGCATATTCCTCATCCTTCTTCCCCTCTTCCTCCTTGTGCGCCGGGAACGGATCGCTCTTTCGGGGCGTTCCGTGACCTATTTCGCCGCCATCGGCGCCGGATTCATGCTGACCGAGATCGTTCTTTCCCAGAAACTGGTCCTCTACCTCGGGCATCCCGTTCACGCCCTTTCGGTCGTCTTGTTCGGCATGCTTCTCTTCTCCGGCATCGGCAGCGTCGTCGCTCACCGCCTCTCGACATCGCAACGCCGGCTCTGCGTCCTGATCTTTCCCCTCGTGCGGGCCGCCGTCAGCGCAGCGCACTCCCCCCTCTCTGCCGCCACGCTTCACCGCCCCTTCTTCCTGCGGGTTCTCATCGCCCTTTCCTGCGCCGGGTCGCTTTCTTTCTTCATGGGGATGTTCTTTCCGACGGGGCTCTACCGCATCGGCGACCGCGAAGTCCCCGCGTACTGGGCGGTCAACGGTTTCTTTTCGGTGATCGCCTCGGCAGCGGCAGTTCTCATGAGCATCAACATCGGGTTCACCCGCGTGCTCATAACGGCCTTCTTCCTTTACGGCCTTGCGACACTAATGTCGGCGATCGAAACGAGGAAAAAGAACGAGGGCCCCTCCGGATGAGGATAGCGGTCAGATGTCCTCGTCCTCTTCTTTCATCTTCTTGAGCAGTTTCCGGGCCTTGATGAAGTAGCGGTTCGAGGCCGGGGTCTTCGCGACGATGCGCTTGAGCAGTTTCTGCGCCTCTTTGCGGTCGCTCTCGAGGAGCGACATCGCTTCCATATAAAGCCGTTTCGCCTCCTCGTTCTCCGTTTCATCGGCGGTCTCGTCGCCCGACTTCTCGCGCGACTCGAGGTCCTCTTCCTCCTTCTCTTCACGACGGATCTTTGCGAGCTGCGCGCCACCGATGTTCTTCTCGCTGTAGAATATCTCGTCCTCCATCATCCTTCGTTCAGGATCGCCCGGCTTGAGATACGACAGGTACCGCTTGAAATAGGATCGCGCCTTCGCATACTTCTGGCGTTCCTTGGCGATGTAGCCGAGTTGCTTTATCGGTTCCGGATCGTCGGGAAACGCTTTGAGCGTCTGTTGATAATACTGCGCCGCCTTGTCGAGATTGTTGCGGTCATAATAGATACGGGCAAGGAAACGGTAGGCGGCCTTGTTCCCCGCTTTCGCCGCCTGGGTGAAATATTTGAGCGCCTCGTCTATCCGATCGAGGTTGAGGTAACATTCACCGATCTCGAGAAGCGCCTCTTTCTCAAGGTCGGGGTTGTTCTTTATCTTGCGGAAGTTCCTTAGGGCTTCAGGATAGTTATCAAGGTTCTTGAGAAGTATTCCCTTAAGCAGGAACACTTGCTGGTTACCCGCATCTATCCGCTGTGCCTCTTCGAGTTTTTCGACCGCCGTTTTGAAATCGCCCTTCTTGAGCAGGACCTTCGCAAAGAGCACATAGCTGTCGAAGTGTTTGATGTCGAGCATGAGCGCCGTCTCGACCGCGACCGTGGCCGCCTGATAGTCCTCGCGCGCATAGAGTATCTCGCCTTTCTTGTAGAAGAAGAAGGGATTCTTCGCGTCTATTTTGATGGCGGCCTCGATCTGTTTGAGCGCTTCGTCGATCGCGCCGGTCCGGAAGAATGCCTCGGCGCGCAATTGCGCCGCCTTTGCGTGGACCTTTTGCTGACCCTCGACCTGCTCGAGCACTTCCAGCACCTCTTTGTACTTCTTCCGGCGGTCGAGCGCCTGCGCGAGAGCGACCCGATAGTCGGGGTCGTCGGGGGAAAGTTTCACCGCGCGGCTGAACTGCTCGGCCGCCGCCTCATTGTTCTCCCGGTCAAGAAGAAGCCTGCCATAGTGGAAGAAGACCCTCGGATCTTCGCCCGCATTCAGCTCTATGGCCCGTCGAAAGGCCTCCTCAGCCTTTCGGAAGTCGCCGTCCGCATGGCCCAGGATCCCTTTGATCAGATAGTAACCATACGATTCCTTGCCCAGCGTTCCCACATTCTCCGCGATCTTCCGGATCTCATCGTACGCTCCCGCCTCAAGGAAAACGAACACACGGCCAAGGTATGCGTCAATGAGGCCCGGTTCTATCTTGATAGCCCGCTCGTAGAGCTGCAGCGCCCGTTCCCTCTCCCCCTGTCGAAAGTAGAGGTTGCCGAGACGCAACAGGTGCCCGGCGTCACCGACGGATTCCACATCTATCTTGGCGATCTCGAGGAACGCCTCGTTGTATTTCCGGAGCCGGACGAATATCTCGGCCTTGCCGATTATCGAGGGAACATGGCGATTGTTCACCGCAAGCGCCCTATCGTAGTGCTCGAGGGCGAGCGACGCCTGATTGGTCTCTTGATAGATCTTCGCCAGAACGGCGAGGTAGTCTATATTGTCCTTTTCTATCGCCACGGCCCGTTTGTAACTCTCGATCGCCTCTTCGGGCGCCCCTTTGCGGTAGTGAAGATCGCCATACACCGCATAGTAGCGCGCCTTTTCCCCCTCATCGGCCTGAGAGAGGACATCGGCGCCGATCGCGGCGAGGAAACGGATCGCCTCCTCGTAGTTCCTCTTCCCATAGGCAAGGATCTCGGCCTTTTTGAGGTATGCCCTCATGTAGTAGGGATTCGTCTCAATGGTCGTGTTCAGAACGGCGACGGCGCCGTCGAGATCGCCCTGAATCTCCTTGTTGACGGCCATCTCGAAGGCGATCCGGTTGCTGCTCCCCCCCGATGCCGTGTATCCCTCGTAGAAGATCTTCTCCGCCGCCTGCTGGTCGTTGCGTTTCTTGGCGATAAGGCCGAAGATGTAAAAAACATCGGCATCGTTTTTGTCGGCGTGCTCGAGAAGGGCGGCGGCCCGCTCGAAATCCCCCTTCTCGACGGCGATGAGCGCCGCCGCCTTGGTGAGGTCGGTGTCGTTGGGGTTCTTTTGCCGATATGCCTCCACACGATCGGCGAGCGCCTCGAGCGGTTCCACCTTTTTTTGATACGAGAGAAGAAGGAACATCTTCGCCTGAGCATCCAGTCCCACGACGGCGGGCGGGATCTCCTCGCCGCGGAAGTACGGCTTGAGGATACCGAGACACCGGAGGTAATCCTGCCGCGTGTCACGGACCATCGCTCCCCGCACATCGGCGAGCGTGCCGGTCGCCTCGGTGAAGGTCTCGCTGATCCGCTCGAGGACATCGACCTTCGGTTTCCGATGGGTCTGCCACCACCAGGCGCCGCCTCCCGCGATGACGGCCACGGCGAAGAACACCACGATGATCTTGAACGCGAAGCGCGGGCTTCCGCTTCTCTTTTTCTTCTTTTTCTTCTTTTCCGCTTTCTCGACCGCAAGGGGAGCGGCGAAAGGATCGGAAACGGCCGCCTCCGTCTCCGGAATGACCGTATGTTCCACCGCGTCGCGTTTCTGGATCGCCTCGTCGTCGAAAGTAGAGACCGAATCGCTGAACAAGGCGCCGGCGGTCGGCGCGCCTTCGGGACGGCCGCCTCCCGCGACCGAGAGTTTGAGACCGCTCTTGGGCAACTCTCCCAACTCCCGCAATCCCGGCTCATCGGTGAGGTGCTGGGTGGAGGCGGTTATCGTCTGTCCGATGACCGCGCTTCCGAGAGCGCGTATCGGCTCCCAGCGGATCCCGACATAACTGACGAAATCGTTCTTGGTCACCTCTTTTCGTCCGAGCATCTCCCCCAGCGTCTTCTCCGGGAACGGCCCCAGCACCTCATTGGTCTGGCGCCTGCGGACATATATCTCGCGGACATCCGCGGAAGACGGCGGCTCCTCCGCGCCCGCACCCAGCAGAACGCTCTTTTCGACGATCCGCTGTTCGATCTCTTCGGCGCTCTGCATATCGCTGAAAAGGTCGGCCAACATATCTTTCTCGGGCGCCGCATCGGGAGCGGTCGTTCCTATCCCCTCCGGGGCCCGCGCCTGTTTCTCGGCAGCCTTCCGCTCGGCGCGCGTCGGTATCGGCGGAACCGGCGGCTCCTCCGTCCGTTTGGGAATGACCGGGGACGCAAGATCGGCAAGATTCATGTTCACCGTCTTTTCTTCATCGACGGTCTTGCCGCCCCCGCCGAGATCGTCGAAGAGGCTGTCCAGCATGTCCTTAGGCGCCGCCGATTTCTGGGGCGCCGATTCTTTCCGGGGCTCTCGAACGGCTTCCGAAGCCGCCGGCTCCGACGGCTGTGCGACATAATCCTCGTTACGCTCGATCAACGGCGCCGCCGGCTCTTCAGGAGGGACGGAAGGGATCGTCGCCGTTCCGCTCCGTTTTATCTCCGGCTCTCGGTCCTTGTGGATATCGGGAAGCGCATCCTCTTCGGCGGCGGCCTTCTCGTACTTCTCGCGCAGAGAATCGACATCGAGTCGAGGCGTCGGGGCATCGGGCGCGGGTTTGTCACCCGCAAGATCGTCGAACAGGCCATCCAACTCGTCGGCGACCGGCGCCTCCGTCTTCTTCGTCTTCGAAGGTTCCGGCTCTCCGGGCGACGCCGGAGTACCGGCCGCCGCCGGAGATGCCACCGCCTCCTTCTTGGCGCGGAACTCCGCTCCGCAGACCGAACACTTGACGAGCAGCCCCTTCGGCGGGATCTTCGCGTCGTCGATCGTATACTGGCGGCCGCATGCCGGACAGAAGATCTTCATCGTTCTTCCCTGTTCCTTTATGTTATTCTGCTCAACAGGTTATAGCGTCCTCTCCCATAAGGCTTGCGCGGCGCCGCCGAAAAAAAGGAGGCGCACCGCCCCTCAACGATGCGGCGGCGCAGGTATTCCGCTTCCCGGACCGACAAGGCGCCATCCTCCTCCACCCGGAGATCGCCGAACGGCGCCGCTTCGGCGATGAGCCGTTGCATCGTTTCCTCGTCCACCCCGGCCATCTCGGCAAGGCGGGAACGATCGAAGGGGCATCGCGTGAACGACGGGGACTCCTTTTCCGGCGACGCATACGGCAAAAGGACCTTGAGAAGGCTCAGGTAGCGCCGGTTCTCCGGAGAAAACGGTTCCGTTCTCTCATGGAGGCGCGTCGTCATCCGTAACACGGCGCGAAGCGCCGGCACGGGGTTGGCCGACAGGAACGCCTCCGCCTCGGTCTCGGGGAACAGAGTCACGGTCGTCTCTTCGGAAGAAAGCGCGGTGTACGGCGCCGGCTTCCCGAGGAAGACGCCTTCCTCCCCGAAGCAGTCTCCCTCCTTCAGGAACCACACCTGATCGGCCGCCTCGAACCTCACTCTCCCCGTCTCGATGCGGATAAGATGCGCGACTATCTCCTCCCGTCGAACGATGATCTCGCCGGCGGCATAGTGCTTTTGCATCACCCTCTCCTCTTGTCCACCGCCAAGTCGTGTATCCGGGAAGCGAGCAACGCGCCGAGGTCCTCTTTGCTCATCTCAGGCAGGCTCTCCTCGCCGGAGGGCGTCACCACGACCACCCGATTGACCGTGCTGCCGAACGGGTCGTGCGCCGCGCTCACCAGATTGGCGATCACCAGATCGAGCCGTTTGTGCGCCATCTTGCGACGCGCATTCTCGACGAGATCCTCCGTCTCGGCGGCGAAACCGACCCGGAAACAGCGCGGCGGGGTCAGCGTCGCGGTCTCGGCAAGGATGTCGGGCGTGCTTCGAAGAGCGATCTCCTTCAGCGGAGCCCCCTTCTTCATCTTCCTGTCCGAACGCTCCGGCGCATAGTCGGCGACCGCCGCGCTCATGCACAGGATGTCGCATGCCGGCGCAAGCGCCGTCATCTTTTCGCGCATCTCGGCGGCGCTCACCACAGGATGCACCGCATAGCGCGCCGGCAGGATCCCCATGTTCCCTGCGACGAGCGTCACCTCATCGCCTTGACGCCATGCGGCGTCGGCGATCGCCTTTCCCGTCAGGCCGGTCGATCCGTTGGTGATGAAGCGGATCGGGTCGAGGTACTCGCGGGTCGCCCCGGCGGCGATGACCCAGCGCAGCCGCTCCGCCTTCTTCGGGGCGAGCAGGCAACGAGCCGCCTCGAATATCTCTTCCGGCTCCGGCATCCGCCCCGCCCCGCTTGCGCCGCAAGCGAGCGGACCGCTCCCACAGGACATTACGGTGACGCCGGGACGCGACGAAAGGGTCGCGATGTTCTCCCGGGTCGCCGGATGTTCGTACATGGCCGTGTTCATCCCGGGCGCGAAGAGCACCGGAACCGTGGCGGCGAGCAGGACCGACGAAACGAGATCGTCGGCGATGCCGTGCGCCGCCTTCGCAATGATATCGGCCGAAGCGGGCGCCACGATGATGAGCTCCACTTCCTGCGCGAGCATGAGGTGGCTCATCTTGCCCTTCTCGGTCTGCTCCCACAGGCTGAAGAGCGGCGGCCTTCCCGAAAGACCGCGCCATGTCTCGGCGCCAATGAACCGCAGAGAGTGCTCCGTCCCGATCACCTGCACCTCGGCGCCGGCGTTGCGGAGAAGACGAAGCAGGTAGGCGGACTTATAGGCGGCGATCGCTCCGGTCACCGCAAGGGTGATGCGTTTCCCCTTCATGCTTCCTCCGATAAAGCGGAAATGCATTATACACGGAGAACTCTCCGTTGCAATTGTTTGCGGTTCTTTTTTGTGCGCCGGCGGCGGCTCATTCTTCGGCGCGTTACTCCGATTTTTCCTTGCAAAACGGAAGAGGATATGATAGGAAGAGGACACTTCAACGGCCTCGATGCTCTATGGTGTGAGCAATGCTCTTGAGAGAACGGCTTGAACATTTCTGCCGGGTCAATGGCGGCGCGACGCGCATCCTCAACGCCCTTCGGGACGGCGCGGCCGTCCGCCTTACCGTCCTTCCCGACACGGTGCTCTCGTTCCGCAAGGAGAATGGGGCGCTTGCCGTCGCCGAGGCGTCTTCCGACGACGGGGGAGGCTATGACATGGAAATAACCCTTCCCGCCGCGATGATCGACGATTTCTTCGCCGCCGATCCCCAGACGGCGGAGGCCATCATCCTTTTCTTCGCCGACAACTACTACCGGGAGAAATACCGCCCGTACATCGAGCTGAAGATCCTTTCGGGCGTACTCAGGCTTACCATGAAAGGGTATCTCGGTCTCATCGCGCTCGGGGGGCCGGCGCTCATGGGCATACTTCGTTCGAAAGGATTCGGCTCGATCGCTGCGGTGACCGGCGCGCTGAGGGGCATCGTAAGGAAGTGAATGAAGATTGACCACCGGATAGAGTGAGGACGCCATGGCCGAAAGAACCCTGCTCATCTACGAAAGCGATTCCAAGCATGCGAAGGCCCTGAAAAAGGCTTTTGAACAGTTCGATTTCACCGTATATGTCGCCAAGTCGGAAGACGAGGTTCAGGCACACCTCGGTTCGGGCGTCGTCAGCCTTTTCATCATCAGGGCGGAGAATCCGAATCTCGGGGGATTCCTGCTGTGCAAGAAGGTGCGTGAGATCTCTGAGTATCGTCATGTCCCCATTCTCCTCCTCTCGAGCGAGGCGACCGAACAGACCTTCGAGAAGCACCGCTCTCTCGATTTCGCCGCCGACTACTACATGAAACTCCCTGCCGACACCGACTCCATCCTCGCCGCCGCTCACGCGCTCTTCCCCTTCATTGACGCCGAGGAGGGCGCCGAAGCCGCGCCGGCCGCGACTGCGCCGGCGGCCGCTCCGGTCACCGAGGACCGCTCCGCCGAACTGCGCGGCGAGATCGAGCGCCTGCAAACGGAGAACGAACGGCTCGCCGGCGAGATCGGCTCACTCAAAGAGGAGCTCGCCGCCAAAGCGGAAGAGGTCCGCGAAGCCGGCAAGAAAGGGAAGATCGCCGAAGAGTACGCCGCCGAGATGGACAAGGCGGCCGAGCAGATGCGCGCTCTCCAGGAAACGATCAAGAAACTCGAGGTCGAGCTGGCGCAGGAACGGGAGAACGCTCAACGCGCGCTCGAAGAACGGACCGTCGTCAGCAAGACGGTCGAGGACCTGAAGGCCCAGCTCAAGGAGGAATCGGAGCGTTCGCTCAAAGGGGCCTCGGAACAGGTGGAGGAACTCAAGAAGAAGCTCGACGAGGCGCGCGACGAACTCGAGGATCTCCGCATCGTCAACAAAGAGATGAAAGAAAAGGTGAAAATGGCCGAAAAGGATACGGAGCGCATGAAGGCCGAGCACGAGGAGTTCCTCGCCAAGAAGGAAGGCCTCGAAAAGCGCATCGCCGACGCCGAGGCACGCGCCGTCCAGCAGATCGAAGAGATGAAGGCGGCGTTCGAGAAGAAAGAGGCCGACGCGCGCGAGGAGGCGGCGCGGCTCGCCGAGGAGATGAGGTCAGGATACGAGGCGAAGATAAAGCCGCTCGAAGACGAGGTCAAGATCAAGAGCGAGAAGATAGAGCTCCTCCAAGCGGAGAAGGAGGCGCTCGAGATAGATGCCGCCACCGCCAAGTACAAGGCGGAACAGCAGGAAAAACAGATCGCCGAGACGCAGACGAAACTCGAGGCGGCGGAGAAGGAACTTGCCGAGTTGCGCGAAACGGTGCTCCAATTCTCGCAGATAAGCGACGAACGCGACGCCGTTCAGAAGGAGCGCGACGACCTCGCCGCGAAACTCGCCGAGCGCGAGAAGACCTGCGTCGAACTGGAAGGAAGGGTCGCTGGGGCGATGGCCGAGATATCCGATCTCCAGAATCGCACCGAGGCGATCGCCGCCGAAAAGGTGACGCTCGAGAAGCGGGTCGCCGAACTCGAACTTGTCGCCAAGAAGCTGGAGAAACTCGAAAAGGCCATCGCCGAGAAGGAAAAGGAGAACGCTCACCTCAACGAACAGATCCAGTCGCTCCTTGCGCGCATCGAGGCGGCCCGCAAAGCGCTTGAAGGCTGACAGGAACGGATGGAACTTTCGCTCTCGTTCGTTCTGGGGCTGCTCGTCGAATACGGGATCCTTCCTCCCGACAAGAAGGACCTCTTTCTCAACAAGCGCGACTACTACGAATCGCTCTATCGGAACCGGAACAAGAAGGATCCTTTCGTCACCGACCTCGTTCTCTCGATGTTCCGGGAGGAAGGCATTCCGCTCGAAGAGGAGCGCCTGCTCCGGCTCATCGCCGGACGCGCCGGATGCGACTTCGTCACTCCCGACCCGCTCCGGATAGACACCCGTCTCGTCACGACGCTCATATCGCTTCCCTACGGCCGCGCCCACCGTGTCCTCCCGCTTTACGAGGAGAACGGGGCTCTGGTCGTCGCGATGGCCGACCCGTTCAACCTCGAGGTGCTCGACCAGTTGCAGGCGACCGCCAAGAAACCGCTGTACCCCGTCGTCGCCGCGCCCGGCACGATAGAGAAACTCCTCGGCGACATCTTCGGGTTCAAGAAGTCCATCAAGAAAGCCGCGGAGGAGAAGGAGCGCGACCACTACGCCTCCATCGAACAACTGACGAAGATATCGGAGGGCGGCGAACTCGACGACAAGCATATCGTGAACGCCGTGGACCACATGCTCCGGTACGCGGTCGAACAGGGAGCGAGCGACATCCACATCGAGCCGAAGCGCGACGAGACGCTCATCCGCTTCCGCCTCGACGGCCTCATGCACACCATCTACACCTTCCCCATCGCGGCGCACGCCTCGTTCCTCTCGCGACTCAAGATGCTCGCCCGCATGGACATCGCCGAGAAACGCCGCCCTCAGGACGGGCGCATCAAATTGATGCTCGGAGAAGAACACGAGGTGGAACTGCGCGCGAGCACCATCCCGACGGTGTACGGCGAGAAGATGGTGCTCCGCATCCTCGAGTCGAGCTTCTTCATCCGCTCGCTCGACGCGCTCGGTTTCGACGAGGCGCAACTCGCGGGATGGCGGCACGGCGCGAAAAAGGGATACGGCATGCTGCTCGTCACCGGCCCCACCGGCAGCGGCAAGTCCACGACGCTCTACTCGACCCTCAAGGAGATAGCGAAACCCGACATCAACATCGTGTCGATCGAGGATCCGGTCGAGATCGTCATGCCGGAGATAAATCAGATGGGCATCAACCCGAAGGCGGGCATCACCTTTTCGTCGGCGCTCCGCCATATCCTTCGGCAGGATCCCGACATCATCATGGTCGGCGAGATCCGCGACAAGGAGACGGCCGACAACGCGGTGCAGGCGGCGCTCACCGGCCATCTCGTCTTCTCGACGCTCCACACCAACGATACCGCTTCGACCGTCGAGCGCATGATAGACCTCGGCATCGAGCCGTTCCTCCTCGCCTCGGTGCTCAACGGTATCCTCGCCCAGCGTCTCGTCCGCAAGCTCTGCCCTTCCTGCACCTACGAACGGGAGATGAGCGACGAGGAAAAGGTGACGCTCAAACTGCCGACCGAGAATCGTTATCACATCAAGGCGGCCGAAGGGTGCGTCAAGTGCCGCTTCACCGGCTACAAGGGGCGCACCGCGATCGTCGAATACCTGCCGGTGAACGCCAAGATGGCTCGCCTCATCGCGGGGCGCGCCACGACCGACGAGATCCGCCAGAACGCGGTGATGGACGGCATGACGACCCTCCGCGAGGCGGCGATACGCAAACTCGCCGAAGGGCTCACCTCGTTCGACGAGATAGTCAAGGCGCTCTACTTCGAGTAGGAGACTCTCCATGAAGAAGGTCACGCTCCCCGACCTGCTCAGGAAGAAAGGTTCCGAGCCGATCGTGATGGTCACCTGCTACGACGCCGCGTTCGCGCGGCTCGCCGAGATGTCCGGCATCGAGTGTCTGCTCGTCGGCGACAGCCTCGGCATGGTGATAAAGGGCGCGGAAAGCACCCTCGGCGTCTCACTCGACGAGGTCGCCTATCATGTGCGGGCGGTGCGCCGCGGCGCGCCGGCCCCGTTCCTCATCGCCGACATGCCCTTCGGCAGTTACCAATCCTCGGTCGAGAAAGGGGTCGAGAGCGCCGTCGCGCTGATGAAGGCGGGCGCCGAGGCGGTCAAGATCGAAGGGGGCAGCGAGGTCGTTCCGCTCGTCGAGCGGCTCACCTCCTTCGGCATCCCGGTCGTGGGTCATGTCGGGCTCACGCCGCAGTATGTCAACCTGTTCGGCGGCTACCATCAGCGCGGACGCGACGCGGTGGAGCGGGAGCTCATCCTCGAAGGGGCGCGGTCTCTCGCGCGGGCCGGCGCCGTCATGATCGTCCTCGAAGCGATACCGGATCGGCTCGCGGCCGGGATCACCGAAGCGGTGCCGGTCCCCACGATCGGCATCGGAGCTGGCCCCCGCACCGACGGACAGGTGCTCGTGCTCTACGACCTGCTCGGCATGAACGGTGGATTCAATCCCTCCTTCCTCAAGAAATACCTCGACCTCGAAACGCTCGTCACCGGGGCGCTTTTGCGCTACCGCGACGAGGTGCGCGCCCGAAGATTCCCCGCATTACGGAATAAACCGTAACCATTGATTGTTCTCATCTGCGATGCCGGTCGACACACAGAGGGACTGACAACCATAACGGAGGTTAAGGATGACAGAAATGGTGACCGTCCGGGAGATGATGAAGCGCTACGGCGAGGTCACGGCGCTTGACGACATCTCGTTCACGCTCCGCAAAGGGGACATCCTCGGCTTTCTCGGGCCGAACGGCGCCGGAAAGACGACCGCCATGAAGATCGTCACCGGGTTCATGCCCGCCGATCGCGGCGAGGTCCGCATCATGGGGAAGAGCATCGTCGAGGATCCGGTAACGATCCGGAACGCGATCGGGTATCTTCCCGAGAACAACCCCCTCTACCTCGACATGACGGTGGAGGAACATCTTTCGTTCGCCGCAGAGATGCGCAACCTGAAGGATCCGGCGACGGCCTGCCGGATCGCTATGGAGCGCTGCGGGCTCACCGAGGTGCGCCATCGCATCGTCGGCCACCTTTCGAAAGGATTCCGCCAGCGGGTCGGACTCGCGCAGGCGATCATCCACGACCCCGAGATACTCATTCTCGATGAGCCGACCAACGGCCTCGACCCGATCCAGATCACCGAGATCCGGAGCCTCATCCGCGAACTGGGCCGCGAGAAGAGCGTCATCCTCTGCTCCCACATCCTCTCGGAGGTCGAGGCGGTCGCAAGCCGCGTTGCCGTCATCAACCGCGGGAAGATCGTCGCCGACGACACGCTCGAAGGGATCAAGTCGCGATCGAGCGGGCACAACATCTTCCGTATCGAGTTCATGAGCGCAAAGGAAGAGCGGGCGATCGCCGAGGCGCTCGGCAAGGTTCCCGGGGTCGGCGCGGTGAGCCGCGTCGCCGCCGACACCTTCCGGATACGGACGCAGGGCGACCGCGAGGTGGGATACCGCATCTTCCAAGCGGCCGCCGCGAACGGCTGGGATGTCGCGCAGATCTACCTTGAATCGCGCTCTCTCGAGAACACATTCCTGTCGCTTGTCGAAGGAGGCGAAGCATGAGAACGACCATGACCATATTCCGCAAAGAGATGCTCGGCTACTTCAACTCGGCCATCGCCTACATCTTCTTCACCCTCTTCCTCGTCATCCTCTCGTTCCTCTTCTTCCGCATCTACTTTCTGCAGGGGATCGTGACGATGACCACCTTCTTCGATGTGATGCCGTGGGTCTTCCTCATCTTCGTCCCGGCGGTCACCATGAAGTCGTGGGCCGAGGAACGCAAGAGCGGCACGCTCGAGGTCCTGCTCACCATGCCGGCGACCGACGCGCAGCTCGTCGGCGGCAAGTTCCTCGCCGGCAGCGCGTTCGTCGCGGTAGCGATCCTGCTCACCTTCCTCGTCCCCGTTCTCGTCTCGTTCACCGGACCGCTCGACTGGGGTCCCGTCTTCGCCTCGTATCTCGGCGCGATCCTGCTTGCCGCTTCATATGTGGCGATCGGCAACTTCGTGAGCTCGCTCACCGCCAACCAGATAACCGCGTTCCTCTTCACCGCGGTCATCCTCTTCGTGCTCCTCATCATCGGCACCGAGCCGGTCTATTCGGTCTTTCCGAACATCATCGCCGAGGTGATGCGCAACCTTTCGCTCACCTATCATTTCCAGAGCATCGGCCGCGGCGTGCTCGACTCGCGCGACATCCTGTTCTACCTCACGATCATCGCGCTCTTCTTCTACTACAATGTCAAATCGCTCGAATCGCGTGCGTGGTAAGGAGGGAATCATGGAACGAAACCGCAGAACAGACGCCGTCGTCGCGATCGCCCTGGTCACCGGCATCGCGCTCTTCGTCAACATCCTTGCCGCCTACTTCTTCTTTCGTGTCGATCTCACCCGGGGGAACATCTACACCATCAACGACTCGACGAAGAAGATACTCGCCGAACTCAAGGACACCGTTCATCTCAAGTTCTATGTCTCCGACGACCTGCCGCCGCGGGTGCTTCCCATCAAACGCGACGTGCTCGACATCCTGAGCGAGTACGAGCACTACGGTAAGGGGAACGTTCATGTGTCGGTGCTTGTCCCCGAAAAGGACAAGAACATCGAAGAGGACGCGCGCAAGGCGGGCATCGAGAAGGTCAACCTCAATGTCATCGGCAAGAACAAAGAGGAGGTGCAGGCGGTCTACATGGGGATCGCCGTCTACTATCAGGACAAGAGCGAGACGATCCCGGTCGTCATGGGGGTCAGAGACCTTGAGTACGACCTCTCGAGCGCCGTCCTCAAGGTGACGCGCGAAAAGCGCGACCGCATCGTCTTCCTCAACAAGGAGGTCAAGCTCCCCGACGGACTCGATCCGCAGATGCGGATGCAGCTCCAGAGTCAACTGCCGCAGAGCCACTCGATTACGAAAGATACCCTCGCGATCGCCGAGGCGCTCCGCGACCAATACGAGGTGCAGGAGATCGGCATCAAGGAAGGCGACAAGCTGCCCGAGGACACCAAGGTGCTCGTCATCCACGAGGCCGACAACCTGACCGACTGGGAGAAGTACCTCGTGGATCAGTTCGTTGTCGGCGGCGGT
>CAYNMQ010000013.1:0-6265 GCA_964398245.1 uncultured Spirochaetales bacterium
ACATGGCCTTGGCGGGGGGGGCCGGGACGGCAAACTGCGACGACCCGCTCCTTACGGGACGGCTTGTGGAAGGAAGAAACCCTCAACCGGTCATCTTTTCAGCGACGCTTTCACTTGAATCGAACCGAAAAATACTCGATCGCTCCCCCATCATCTTTACGAAAGAAGATTCTCCTGCCCGCCATGACCCCTTCGTTGCCCGGGGATGTCGTTTAGAAACGCTCTCTTCGCCCGACGACCTTTCGCCGGCGCTCTCCCTCCTGTGGGAAAAGTATCGCCTCAACTCCCTGCTCGTCGAGGGCGGTGCCCGCCTTTACCGCTCGTTCCTCGAACAGGGGCTTGCCGATGAGATCGTCCACTTCATCGCCCCCTTTACGCTCGGCGATGGGATATCGCTCGCTGGGAACGCAACGAACCAGCCGACGCGTTTTCGTCTTCACTCCCTCGAGCGCTTTGGTGACGATGTAAAGGTGGTGTGGCGTCCCTAGCTCACTCGAACCGGACATCGAGTCCGTAGTTAAGGTGGATGTTCATCGCCTCGATGTTGCTCGATGCATCCATGAAGGGCTTGACCGAGATCTCGTAAGTACGCCCTGCCGCAACGGGCACACGAAGAAAACTCTCATTGTGGAACGACAATGACTCTATGAGGTCGTCATTCTCGGCGATCGGCTCAGTGCTCCCCTCCTCGTAGACGCGAAGCACCGTATCGAGCATCGTAGCGTTCCGTTCCCGCAGAGGCGTCGTGAGAAGGAAAAGCGTGCCATTCCGTTCGGGGACAAAGCGCCACCGGTTCTCGATGATCGGCACATCGGTGTCCATCCAGCCGACATAGGTGGTGCCGGGGACCGCCTCGACCACGGTACCGGGAACGGTAAAGTCGGGCTCCTCCATGACGAGCGGCACCGGATCCACCGTGAGGGTCGCCTTCCCTCCGATCGGCGCCATGCAGTCTCCCGGCGCTACCGCCAGCAACAGACGCGGTTGCCCCGAAAGCCGCGTGAGATAGAAGGCCGGCGCCATGCCGTCATCCGCCGGCGCAAACCGGAGGATCGGCAATTCATCGCGGTCGAACACCTGAACGAGAGTCTCCGGTTCTTCAGAGAAGAGTGCGATGCGCACCGCGTTGACAAGGAAAGGGAACGACCAGCGGAGATAAGCGCCGCCGCACGCTTCGAAACCCACTTCCGTATCCCCGCTCTCCGCGGCGTTCTCCTGCGGCACCCGTTCTTCGTAAGAAAAGGTGTAGGGCATATCGCTCCCCTGCAACATCAGGTAGAGCGTGCCGGTATAGGGAAGGAAGTCCTCGATGAAGTACGGCTCGCCGGCAATGGCCGTGAACGAAACGCGCCGGAGGAGGAACATCGTGTAGCCGCCCCCTTCGGCGGACGACGCCCAGAGAGAGGCCGTGACCTCGCCTCCTTTCTCGAACATGACCCGGAACGCCGCCACCGCGCCCCGCGTCGTCTCGATGCGGAAGATGTCACGGTCCGCCTGTAGTTCTCCCTCGATGACCTTCGCCTCGGCATTGAGCAGTCCGCGAGTCCCGGCAGGATCGAAACGATTCGCGTAGATGAAACGGTCGTTCGGTTCGAGCTCCTCGGAAACATTGTGCGGTGAAAGGGTCATCCGGACGCGGTCCGCCGGAAGCGGCTCCTTTCGGAAGTCCTCGATCTTTCGCTCCACCACGAGACGGAGGTCACGCGCTCCGCCCATCTGCTCGTAAAGATAGGGGTCGCTCTTGCCCGCATCGCTATCGAGATCGTCCGACCCCGCCATCACCTCGCCGGTAAGGCAATCTATGAGTACCATCTTCTTGTCGCTCGTCGGCCTTTCGGAGGTCAACGCTATACCGGACGGCCCCTGCGGCGATCCTTTCACCGCAAGAGTTCTCAGGCCATAGGGAGGGATCGCGAAATCGAAGGTGACCGGATCTTCGGGCGTCACCGTCCCTTCCGGCGAGAGGGCGCACATCCACTGCGTGGTGACCCTCAGCCAATAGCGCCCCTCCTCCCACCGCGAAAGACATCCCTTCCGCGTCCGGTTCTCGGCAAAGGAAAGGTAGAGCGGCGATGCGAAGGGCGCATAGACATCAACGGCAACGCGGGTTCCGCCCCGCAGATAGAGCGTCCGCACCGGAAGATAGCGGTCGTTCACGGTAACGACCGGTTCCATTTCCTCTTCGCGCGTTTCGATCTCGATGCGATACACGAAACCGGCATGCGCCGGCACGAAGAACACATCGGTATCGCGTTTCCCTGAAAGACACGGGTCGAGTGTTCCTTCCAGCGTCCTCCCCTCCTCGAGGAGCATCGCTTCCTTTCCGGTCCCGTTCGGCTCCGTTTCAGCATAGTCGGGAACCGGCCACGGTTCCTGCCGCCGGTCACAGGCGATCAAGAGAGCGGCCAGCGCTCCGAGTATCAGCGCGTTTCGTTCAACCACGAGTCGAGAACCTCGCGGTTCAGAGGCCCCATGTGAACCGCTTTTACGACCTTATCGCGCACAAAGATCGTCGCCGGAACGCCGGTCACCATGAAGGAGGAAAAAAGCGCATCGTCACCGCGATAGTTGCGCCACGGCACGGAGAGGGACCGGAGGTGATCGGCGCGTACCGGCGTCTTGAGAACGCCTATGATCGTCGCCCGGTGCGCATACGGCGCAAGCGCCGGCAATTCGGCGACACAGGAGGAGCACCATGTCGCCCAGAAGTGCAGGAGCACGATCCCTTGCGGAAGCGTCACCGCTTCCTCAGCCCCTGTTTCCGCATCGAAGAGGGTGAGCGTTTCCACTCGCTTCCCCTTGAGGAGGAACGCGGGACCGTAGAACATGACGACATTGTATCCGACAAGAAGCACGGTAAGAACGACGATGACCCCGACGATCCAGCGATCCCGCCGCGCAGTGGGCCTTTCGACCGGCGTCATGACGGGTTCAGTGAAAGATGCTCTGGGGTTCGACGAAGATGCAGCGGTTCATGATGTAGGGAATTCCGGCCGCCTTGAGGATCTCTTCCGCTTTCTCGCCATAGATCCCCAACTGAGCCCAAAAGAAGCGGCACCCGCGCGTAACCGCTTCACGCGCTATCTCCTCGAGGTGCTCGGAACGGCGGAACACATTGACGATGTCGATGGTGATCTCCTTCGGTATCGCGAGAAGGTTCGGGTAGCTCTTCTCCCCCCACAGTTCGGCGATATTGGGGTTGACGGGGATGATGCGGTACCCCGCCTCGTTCTTGAGATACTTCGCGATACGGTGCGAGGTGCGCGTCGGATTGTCGGACAGCCCGACGACCGCGATGGTGCGCGTCTCTTCAAAAACCTTTTTGAGATCGGCGTGAAACACGGGGACATCCTCCTCGATGACTCGTGAAAACGAATGTATCACACTATCGGCGATGTTGCAATAAAATTTCTTTCGGGCTATAGTCGTGTTCATGTTCACAGCACCGGAGGGGTGAGCGATGTTTCCACGGACCGACCCCCGCACCGCCGCCGCATGGCGGGCGTTGGAGGAGCATTACGACCATCTCGGCGAGGCCTCGATGAAGGACCTGTTTGCCGCCGACCCCCGCAGAGCCGAGCGATTCTCCCTCAGGATCGAGGACCTGCTTCTGGACTCCTCGAAGAATATCGGCACCGACGAGACGATGCGCCTGCTCGTCCGGCTTGCCGCCGACTGCCGGCTTGCCGACGCGATAGCCGCCATGTTCAACGGGGAACACATCAACGAGACCGAGGATCGCGCGGTCTTTCATGTGGCGCTCCGGAACCGGTCCGACCGGCCGATGTATGTGGACGGTCGTGATGTCATGCCGGAAGTGCGCCGGGTTCTCGGACAGATGCGCGGCTTTTCCGAGAAGCTCCTTTCCGGCGCATGGCGCGGGCATACCGGCCGCCGCATCACCGACATCGTGAATATCGGCATCGGCGGATCCGACCTCGGCCCCGTCATGGTCACCGAGGCGCTCCGTCCCTACTGGCGCGGCGCCGTTACCCCCCACTTCGTCTCCAATATCGACGCGACCCACCTCGCGGAGACCGTGCGAAAGCTGAACCCCGAGACGACGCTCTTCATCATTTCATCGAAGACCATCACCACGCAGGAGACGATGACCAACGCCGCCACCGCGCGCCGCTGGCTCCTCGATGCTTTCAAGGACGAGGGGGCCGTCGCCAAACACTTCGTCGCCGTTTCGACCAACGCCGCCGAGGTCGCCAAGTTCGGCATAGACACCGCCAATATGTTCGAGTTCTGGGACTGGGTCGGCGGCCGCTACTCGCTGTGGTCGGCGATCGGCCTCTCGATCGCCTGCACCATCGGCTTCGAGCGGTTCGAAGAACTTCTCGATGGTGCCTTCGTCATGGACGAGCATTTCCGCACCTCCCCTTTCGAGAACAACGCGCCGGTCATCCTTGCGCTCATCGGCATCTGGTACGGCAACTTCTTCGGCGCACACAGCGAGGCGATCCTTCCCTACGATCAGTACCTGCACCGCTTCCCTGCCTATTTCCAGCAGGGCAACATGGAATCGAACGGCAAATCGGTGGACCGCAACGGGCGGTTCGTCGACTACGAGACGGGGCCGATCATCTGGGGCGAGCCGGGGACCAATGGCCAGCACGCCTTCTATCAACTGATCCATCAGGGCACCAAACTGATACCCTGCGACTTCATCGCGTTCGCACAGAGCCACAACCCGATCGGCGACCATCACGAGAAACTGCTCGCGAACTTCTTCGCCCAGACCGAGGCGCTCATGCGGGGAAAGACGGCCGACGAGGTGCGCACAGAGATGCGCCGCGCCGGAAAAAGCGACACCGAGATAGAACGGGTGCTCCCCTACCGCGTCTTCACCGGCAACCGTCCGACCAATTCGATACTCTGCCGCAAACTGACCCCGCGAACGCTCGGGATGCTCGTCGCGCTCTATGAACACAAGATATTCACCCAAGGGGTCATCTGGAACATCTACAGTTTCGACCAGTGGGGCGTCGAACTCGGCAAGCAACTTGCCAACAGGATACTCCCCGAATTGACGGGCGACGAAGAAGTCTCCTCACACGATTCGTCAACCAACGCGCTCATCAACACCTACAAACAGTGGCGAAAAGGATAAGCCTCCTATGAAGTATGTAGGCGCCCATGTCAGCGCAGCGGGCGGCGTCGAGACGGCGCCGCGGAACGCCCACGCGATCGGAGCGAACGCCTTTGCGCTCTTTACCCGCAATCAAAAACAATGGAATCCCAAACCGCTCACCGAAAAGAACATCGCGGCATTCAAACAGGCCTGCGCGGGACTCGGCTTCGGCCCCGGTCAGATACTGGCCCACGATGGCTACCTCATCAACCTCGGTCACCCCGAAGAGGAAGGCCTCCTGCGCTCGCGTGCCGCGTTCCTCGACGAGATGAAGCGCTGCGAACTGCTGGGCATTCGTTACCTCAACTTTCACCCCGGCAGTCACCTCGACAAGATAAGCGAAGAGGAGTGTCTTTCTCGGATCGCCGAATCGGTGAACATCGCGCTCTCTCAGACGAGCGGGGTCGTCGCCGTCATCGAGAACACCGCCGGACAAGGCACCAATGTCGGGTACCGGTTCGAACACCTTGCCGCGATCATCGCGCAGGTCAAAGACAAGAGCCGCGTCGGCGTCTGCCTCGACACCGCCCACACCTATGCCGCCGGCTATGACCTGAACACTCCGGAAGGCTACGAAAGGACATGGCGCGAGTTCGATCGCGTCGTGGGGATCAGGGAGCTTCGCGGGATGCATCTTAACGACAGCAAGAAAGCGCTTGGCAGCCGCGTCGACCGCCACGAGCACCTTCGCGAGGGACTCCTCGACATCGCTCTTTTCGAACGCATCATGAACGACCCGCGCATCGACGGCATGCCGCTCATCCTCGAGACCCCCGACGAAACGAAATGGGCGGACGAGATCGCGCTTCTGCGTTCGCTTGAGAAAAGCGCGGCATGACCACTCCGATAGCCCTTTTTGCCTACAATCGCCCCGCTCATCTGCGACGCACCCTCGCATCGCTCGCCGCGAATCGGCGCGCCGCGGACAGTACTCTTTACGCATTTTCCGATGGCCCGCGCGATGACAAGGATGCTCGTCAGGTCGCCGAAGTGCGACATCTTCTCCGCGAAATGCGCGGCTTTCGCAAGAGCGAAGTGATTGAAGCGCCGTCCAATAAAGGACTTGCCGCTTCCATCATCGGCGGCGTCTCTCAGGTGCTCGCCCGCCACGACCGGGTCGTGGTGCTC
>CAYNMQ010000013.1:6275-16546 GCA_964398245.1 uncultured Spirochaetales bacterium
CCGAAGCCGAGCTGGAGGAATCGCCGACGCTCCTAGACTAATTTATCGAAGCGCTCACCCTCTATCATGACGATACCCGCATCTTCTCGGTCTCCGGCTACACGCCGCCCATCACGATACCTGCCGGCTATCCGCATCCGGTCTTTCTTCTTCCCCGCTGCTCATCGTGGGGGTGGGCGACTTGGCGCGACCGCTGGGATCGCGTCGATTGGGAGGTACGCGACCGTCATCTTCTGCGCGATCCTGATATCCGGGACGCCTTCGACCGTGCCGGCACCGATCTTTCCGACATGCTCGAACGGTGGGTCGCCGGAAAAATAGACTCGTGGGCGATACGCTTCAACTGGGCGCATTTCCGTAACGATGTCTTCAGCGTTCTGCCGGTCCGTTCGCTTGTCCGCTCCATCGGCTGTGACGGTAGCGGACGGCACCTCCGCACGACAAGGCGCTATGAGGTCGTTCTCGACGAGGGATTCTCTCCGCTCCCGCTCCCGCGAGACATTGAACCGGACGAAAGGATCATCGCGGAGATCCGCCGCTTCTTCGATCACAGCATCCGGCGCCGGCTTACCCGGTTCATAAGAACGATGACCAACCGATAGAAAGGAGCACCCCATGCTCAACTTCAAACTTTCCCTCCCCACGGAGATCTTCTTCGGCAAAGGACAGATCAAGGTCCTCGGCGAGCAGGTGAAACGCCACGGTGGCACCCGTGCGCTCATCTGCTACGGCTCGCGACGCATCAAACAGCAGGGCATCTTCGATGCTGCGGCGGCGCAACTTACCGAAAAGGGCATCTCGTTCTGCGAACTCGGCGGCATCGAGCCGAATCCGCGCATCACGAGCGTCCGGGAAGGGGTTCGTATCGTCAAAGAGCATGACATAAACTTTTTGATCGCCATCGGCGGCGGAAGCGTCATAGACGCGACCAAAGCGATAGCCGCCGGCGCCCACTACCATGGCGACCCATGGGACCTCTTCACGGGAAAAGGAAAGGTGAAGACCGCAGTTCCGCTGGGGACGGTGCTCACGCTCGCGGCGACTGGCTCCGAGATGAACAGCAACAGCGTCGTCTCGAACCTCGAAACCAAACAGAAACTGGCGATACACTACGCCTGCGTCAAACCGAAGTTCTCTATCCTCGACCCAACCTACACTTCCACCGTACCGCCGCTCCACACCGCCGCCGGCGTCGCCGACATCATGAGCCATGTCTGGGAACAGTACTTCAGCGACACGCCGGGTACCATCGTTCAGGACCGACTCGCCGAGGCGATCCTTCACACCTGCATCACCTGCGGCCCCATCCCGGTGCGCGAACCGGAGAACTACGAGGCACGCGCCAACCTCATGTGGGCTTCGACGCTCGCGCTCAACGAACTTCTCTCCTACGGCAAAGCGACCGACTGGGGAACCCATGTGATAGAACATGCGGTGAGCGCCCACTACGATGTGACCCACGGCGTCGGCCTTGCGATCCTCTTCCCCCATTGGATGGCGTATGTCCTCGACGAGCGGTCGCTCGACAAGTTCTTCGCGCTCGCCGTCAATGTCTGGCGCGTTCCCCTCACCGCTGACCGCATGGACGCGGCCCGCGAAGGCATCGCGCGGACCCGGGAGTTCTTCACGAGCCTCGGTCTTCCGGCGCGACTCCGCGAGGTAGGGGTCCCCGAAACGGCGCTCCCCGCCATCGCAAAGACCGCCGTCGAGTTCGGCCCGGTCGGCGGCTGGCGCAAACTCGGCGAAGAAGCGGTGCTCGAGATACTCAGAAAAGCGTACTAGGGATCTGTCGGCTAAAAAAAATGGTCGCGGGGTCTGGACTTGAACCAGAGACCTTCGGGTTATGAGCCCGACGAGCTACCATCTGCTCTACCCCGCAACCTCTCAGGTAAGGGGCATTATACGACCCTCCGGTCGTTTGTCAACCTGTCTGGCGAAAAAAGTTCTTCGGGAGCGCAAGGAAATCGCGCAGGGCGCTGATGACCGCCGCGTGAGCTTTCTCTGATCGAGGAAGCAGAGCCAGTCGTTCCGGCGTGATGCCGCCGATGAAGACGACCGGGTAGCGTGACCGGCGCAACGCCTCGGCGCAGAGATCGAGCACCGGCGAACGGCCGCTTCGCTTCGTGGTGGTCGGGAACACCGGACCGAACCCGATGTAGGCAAGGTCCCAGCCGTTCGCCCGCTCGATGTCCTCAAGGCTGTGTGTCGAAAAACCGATCTGGAGATCGGGGTAGCGACGCCGTATCTCCGGCGGACTCATATCTTCATCGCCGACATGAACCAACGGGGCACCACATCGCGCCGCGACATCGGGACGATCGTTGACCACCACTTTCGTCGGGGAGTTCAGTCCCCTCACGATGTCGCGCACCATAAGGACATTTGCGGCGAGGCTAGCGGCGCCCGCTCCTTTTTGGCGCACTTGGATGAACGCGGGGTTCGTCAGCCGCACGATCTCCTCGACGAACAGCGGATCAATCCGTTCTTCCGGAGACAAGTCAATGATGGGATAAAGGCGTATCATCAGCCTTTCTTGACGATACGGTATTTGCGGATCTTCTGATTGAGCGTGTTGCGGTGCATGTTGAGGAGCGTCGCCGTCTCGCCGATCTGCCACTGGCACCGTTTGAGCGCCGTCTTGATGAACTCGCGCTCTATGGATTCGAGCAGAAGCCGGAAGAAGGTGCCGGGACGCGTGTGTTTTCCCACCTCGTCCCAGAACCCCTCCATCTTGAGCGACACCAGCTTGTTCGCCGGTATCTGGGCAAGCATCTCGCGCAGGCGGAAGAAGGGAAGGTCCTTCGCCCCCTCCTTGGTGCTCGCGACGCGCCGCAGTTCGGCGACATTGAACGGCCACCAGTAGGCGAGCAGTTTCGAGAGGTTTTCCTGAGAGCACCAGAACTCATAGTCGTCGGTCCGGGTGATGAAATGCTCAAGGAACGGCGGGATGTCTTCGAGACGGTCACGGAGCGGCGCTATCCAGAGGTTCTGGGGAATGCGCACCGAAAGCTCCTCGAACACCTGACGATCGTCAGTCAATACGATCTCGTCGGTGAGGGGGTCGGGAAGCCCGACAGCGGCGTCGACGATCCGGGCGTAGGCCGATCGGATCCCGTCGTTCTTGTAGTAGGTTGCTACAATTTTGCGTGCGAGATGCCGCTTCCCTACCCCCGGCTCACCGCCAATGAGTATCGGCTTACCCGGGTGCACTTTGGTGACGAAGCGGCGCATCGCCTCGGCGGTTGGGCTGATACCAACGATCATGAGAGGGTAACTCCCAAGAAACGCGCTATCTCTACGAGCAACTCCTCCGGTTTCCATTTCCTCTGGTAAAGGGAATTACGAAACTCGGTGGCTCCTGCCATACCTCGTGAGTCCCAAAACGCGTTTCGCGTAAGTTCGTACCTCATCGCCTTCAATGAGCGACGAGACGAGTATAGCCGAATCAGGTTGAAATGCAATGTTATCAAGTCCTTCTTCCGCTCGGGGGCAGGTTCCTGTCCCGTTTTCATCATTTCGAACACCCACGGCCTCCCGAAAGCCCCTCTTCCTATCATAACTCCAGCGATCCGCGATCCGGCAAAGCGGACAAGATCTGAGGGGCTGGTGATGTCACCCGAGTGGATGACCGGGATATGCCGTTCCGTCGCGATGCGGATCGAGAGGTTGAAGTCGCAGGTGCCCGGCAGGAACATATCGCTCTTGAGGCGCGGATGGACGACGAGCAGGTCGGCTCCTTCCTCCTCGGCGATGGCCGCGATCTCGGCGCAGTTGTCCTTGAGATATCCTTTGCGGATCTTGACCGAGAGCGGCCTTTTCGTCGCGGCGCGCGCCGCCCGGACGATGCGGCGCACCTTGTCTGGGTCGGTGAGGAGGAACGCCCCGTTGCGTCCCTTGATGACCTTCTTCATCGGACACCCCATGTTGAGATCGAACCCATAGGGGGGGCATACCTCTTCGATACGCCGTATCGCAGCGGCGATGTCCTCGGGCTCCGATCCGAATATCTGAACGAAGGTCTTCGGCTCATCGGGCTCGACCATGGCCATCTTGAGCGTCTTCTTGTTGCCGAACATGACCGCCTTTGCCGATATCATTTCGGTGTAACAGACATCGGCGCCGCCGAGATAGCACATCTTCCGGAACGCGGCGGTGCTTATCTCGGCCATCGGCGCAAGATAGAATCCCATGGAGAGAGGCATCAGGACAGGTATAACAAAGTTATGGCCGTGGCGTTCAACCGCGCTTTTTCTGGGCGAACTCGCGGCCGGCGCGGAAGGCGGCGATGTTGGACTTCACGATCTCGGGGCCCTTGCGGCCGAAGAGGGTTTCGATCGCCCCTTCCATCTTCTCGATCGGGATATCGATGAAGAGCGACGCGGCGCCCGCCATGACCATGTTCATGCCGCGCGAGTTCCCCGCCGCCTTCGCCAGTTCGTCCGCGTTGATGACGATGTGGCGTGGCTTCTTCTCTATCTCGGCGATGACCGCCTTGATGTCGGGATAGTTGGGGATGTTCACGAACGGCTGGGAGTTGGCGATGATCCAGCCCTCCTTCGAGAGCCACGGCAGGTAGCGGAGCGCCTCCATCGGCTCGACCGAGAGTATCATGTCGGCGCCGCCGTGCGGCACGAGGTCGGAATATATCGCCTTGTCGCTGATGCGCAGGTGCGACTGGACATCGCCGCCGCGCTGGCTCATGCCGTGGACCTCCGACTGCTTCATGTGGAGCCCCGCCGAGAGCGCCGCGTGCCCGATGACCGCCGCGATCGAGAGTATCCCCTGACCGCCGACGCCCGAAAGGATGATATCGCTCTTCATCACTCGCCTCCCTTCGCCTTGTTCTTCTTGCCGAGCGTCTGGATGCACTCGCGGGTCGGGATGATGACCGAGACGCCCTTATACTCCACCTCTTCCTTGATGACCTTCACCATTTCCTCGTGATGCTTCTTGAGCGGCGTCACGATGCGGATGTGCTCCTCCGGCACGCCGAGACCCTTGCATATCTCCTTGAGCCTGCCGGTCGCATGAGAGTCCTGCCCGCCGGTCATCGCGGTCGCCGAGTTGTCGAGGATGAAGATGACGACATTGCTGTTCTCGATGACGCAATCGAGCAGTCCCGTCATGCCGCCGTGGGTGAAGGTCGAGTCGCCGATGACCGCGACCGCCGGGAAGAGCCCCGCGTCGGCCGCCCCTTTCGCCATGGTGATCGAGGCGCCCATGTCGACGCAGGAATTGACCACCTCGAACGGCGGGAGCGCCGCGAGGGTGTAACAGCCGATGTCGCTGAAGACATGGCCGTCGCCGTAAGCCTCCTTGACCGCCTCCTTGATGGCGTTGTAGGCGTCCACATGGCCGCATCCCGAACAGAATGACGGCGGCCGCGGCACGACGACGGGAGGAACCGCGGCACTGGGAAGTTCCGAAAGCCCGAGGGCGCGACGGACGAAGAGCGGGTTGAGTTCGCCGTCGCGCGGCAGTTCGCCCGACAGACGCCCTTTCACCTTCACATCGCGGTCGAGCAGTCCGCGCAGCAACTCCTCGATCATCGGCTGACCGTCCTCGAGGACGAGAATCTCTTTCGTCTCCCTGACGAGCCGCTCGATCATCTTCTTCGGCGCCGGATACTGGCACAGTTTCACGACCGGATGGGGACACCCGTCCGGATAGTTCTCCATGAGATAGTTGTAGGCAAGTCCGCAGGCGATGATGCCGCGACTCTTGTCGGCGCCGTCAAAGTAATGGTTGAACGGGCTCTTTTCCGACTCCTCCATGAATCTCGCCTGATTCTCGAGGAGCATCTTATAGCGTTTCCGCGCGATGCCGGGCAGAAGGACGAACTGCCGCTTGTCCTCGGGCAGTTTGAGATCGTTCTGGGGACGCGGCGCTTTCCGCATGACCCCGGCGCGGCTGTGGGCGAGCCGAGTGGTGATCCGCATGAGCACCGGCGTCTTGTATTTTTCGGAGAGTTCGTAGCCGGCGAAGACCATGTCGTAGGCCTCCTGCTGGTTGGCCGGCTCGAAGATCGGGATGAGCGCGAACCTGCCGAGGATCCGGCTGTCCTGCTCGTCCTGCGACGAGTGCATCGAGGGATCGTCGGCCGCGACGACGATGATGCCGCCGTTCGCCCCGGTCACCCCCGAGTTGACGAACGGGTCGGCGGCGACATTGAGCCCGACATGTTTCATCGACACCATCGCCCGTTTGCCGCAGTAGGACATGCCGAGCGCCGACTCCATCGCCGTCTTCTCGTTGGCCGACCAGCGGCGGTGGATGCCGCGCTCCGCCGCCTCTTTGGACTGTTGCGCGTACTCCATGATCTCGGTCGAGGGAGTTCCCGGATAGGCGTAGAACCCCGACACTCCCGCGTCGATCGCCCCCTGCGCGATCGCCTCGTCCCCCAGAAGCATGGTCACTTTTTCAGCCACAGAAACCTCCTTCTCTCATGGTCATCTCGGTACCGCCGGTACCACTTTACGCACGCCGTGGCGCTTTTTTCAAGAAAAATCAGTCGGCCTGCAGTTTTCCCCGGATCATCCGCTCTGCGCGCACCTTGACGGCGCGCACGGCGGCGGGGGCGGCCCCCACGATATCCACCCACAGTTCAGGGGACGATCCTTCGCGAGACCATGCCGCATCGCGCAGGAAGAGGGAGCCGATCCCGAGCGGATAAGGACGGATGCGGATGTCCGGCCATCCTTTGAGCGCGCGTCCCGATACCCGGTAAGGAGAACGAAAGACCTGTTCGCAGGCGACGAGGCAGGAAGGACCGGGCTCATCCGCCTCGAGGAAAGCGGGGTGAAGGAACACCTCCTTCCCGCCACCACACAGCTCCTCGAGCTTTCGCCGGAAAAGACGGTCCTGCACGACAAAACCGCGGAGGCGACGGTGGGCGACGAGCGCGTTGAGCGTCTCTTCGGCGACGGGAAAAGGAAGATAAAGGTAGTGATCGAAGAAGCGACTCACCGTGCCGCCGGCATAGAGGAGCGCCACCCGGGCGATGTCGCGGATCCGGAAGAAGGCGCGCCGTTCCATGTCGTCCAGCACGAGCGTCATGCGGCGCGGAACGGTCGCGGGCCGTCTTTCCTCATCAGGCGTCGTCGCATCGGGCGAAGAAAAGAGATCGCCGAGCGGCATGGTGTATATCTGGTGTCGCTCTCGCTTGAATTCGTCGTGTTCCCCCGGCGTTCTTCCCTCGACCATGAGCAGTTTGCGCGCCGGGGAGGAAAGGGTGACGAGCAGTCTCCCTTTCGCGCGGGTCGTCCTCGCCGCATCGGCCCACCAGCCGTCATAGAGATTGCCGCGGTAGGCCCACAGACGCGCCCGTCCTTCCTCCCACAGCCGCAGTTCCCCGGCATGGAGATTGAAGTAAAAACTCTCGTTCCCGGTGCGATGCGCCTCGGCAACGATACGGCGGCCTATCGGCCACACAGAGTTCCACACCGCGGCAAGATCGTCGGCGGAGAAGAGCCCCTCTCGCGGCTCGAAGGGTATCCCGCTCCCCTCATCGTAGGAAAGGATATCGGTCGCCGTTTCGGGGAACCGGAGAACGGGGCACACCGACAGCGGCGCCTCGACCGAAGAGCGCTCCCGCGTCTTCTCGCGGCACCGGTTGTCGCAGGAAACGAACTGCTGAAGGAGGCCGCTCCGCGACCGGCACGCGCCCCATTCGGCGACGCAACTCTTCGTCGTGACGAAAAAGAGCGGATCGAGGCCCTGCGCCGCTTCCCACGACGCCTTGTCCTTTACCACCGGTCGAACGGCAAGTTCGCGGAACCATCGAGGGAAAGAAAGCATGGCACTGTTCGCGAAAAGCAGGACCTCTCCCGAAAAGCGCAGCCGCCGTGCCTCCTCGGCGGCGTCGGGCGAGAAGCAGAGAAGCGCATCGGCCTCCCGAAGCCCCTCGGCGCGCCGCTCCGGAGCGCCGCGCCGCCGCTCATGCGCGACTCCGAAGGGGAGCCCCTTCCTGCCCAGCCACGGAACGCTGCGGTTGAGGTCGTCGCGAGGGAACCACAGCGGAACGACCGGCACGACGCCGGCACGCACCGCGGAAACGACCTGTTCGGGATAGGCGAGAAGACGGAACTGTCTCAACGGAACCGCTACTTCTTCTTTCCGGCCATCCGTTTCGACGCCTTGAGCGGGTTGATGACCCGCTTGACGATGACCACCTCGCGCTTCTTGTGCGTGGCCATGAGGCATATCTGGTTGTCTTCCCAATGGAACGACGGGTCGGCGTATTTTGCGCAGAATTTCGCTCCCGCATCCTCTACGATGCGGCCGCACCCGACACACTGCTCGACGATGGGACGCCGCTCCACCGCGACTCCGTTCTTCTTCTGAACTGCGGCCACCATGTTCTTCCTCCACAACAGTGATAACAGCGGAGGCATTTAAGCGATAATCGCCCTGTTGTCAACAAAAAGTGCCTTCAGGAACCTTTCGCTATTGCTTTTTCACCGTTTTCTGGTTTGTTGTAGTGAACACGGAGAAACGAGGTTCGCCATGTTGAAATACATCGTCCGCAAGATATTCGGCACCGAGAACGACCGCTTTCTGCGCATGTGCCGCCCTTATGTGGCGCGCATCAACGAACTGGAAGAACGGGTATCGAAGATGACGCGCGGCGACATGGTGGGCCGCATCGCCGAACTGAAACAGCAGGTCGCGAACGGCGAGGCGCTCGACACGCTCATCCCCGAGGTCTTCGCGATGGTCCGCGAGGCGGGCAAGCGGACGCTCGAGATGCGCCACTTCGATGTGCAGCTCATCGGCGGCATCGCGCTTCACAAGGGAAAGATCGCCGAGATGAAGACGGGCGAGGGAAAGACGCTCGTCGCGACGCTCTCGCTCGTCCTCAACGCGCTCGAGGGAAAGGGGTGCCATCTCGTCACCGTCAACGACTACCTCGCCCAGCGCAACGCCGAGTGGATGGGACACATCTATAATTACCTCGGCCTTTCGGTCGGCGTCATCCTGCACGGCCAATCGAACAAGGAAAAGAAGGATAACTACAATTGTGATATCACCTACGGCACCAACTCCGAGTTCGGCTTCGACTACCTGCGCGACAACATGAAGTTCTCGCTCGATCACTATGTCCAACGCGATCTCCGCTACGCCATCGTGGACGAGGTGGACTCGATCCTCATAGACGAGGCGCGGACGCCGCTCATCATCAGCGGTCCCTCCGAGGATTCGACCGACCTCTACCTCACCGTCAATCAGGTCATGTACCATCTTAAGGAAGGGGTGCACTACACCAAGGACGAGAAAGCAAAGAACGCCGTCCTCACCGAAGAGGGCGTCCGCAAGGTCGAAGATCTGCTCCATGTCCCTAACCTCTACGCTCCCGAGAACCTGCAACTGGTGCACCATGTCCAGCAGGCGCTCAAGGCGCACGCGATGTTCGTCAAAGAGGTCGACTACATCGTCAAGGACGGACGGGTCATGATCGTGGACGAGTTCACCGGCCGCATCATGGAGGGGCGCCGCTGGAGCGACGGACTCCATCAGGCGATCGAGGCGAAGGAAGGGGTGCCCATCCAAAGCGAGAACCAGACGCTCGCGACGATCACCTATCAGAACTACTTCCGCATGTACAGGAAACTCGCCGGCATGACCGGCACCGCCGACACCGAGGCGGCCGAGTTCGCCGAGATATACAACCTCGGCGTCGTCGTGATACCGACCAACAAGCCGGTCATCCGCATAGACCACGGCGATGTCATCTATAAGAACAAACGCTCGAAGGAACGGGCGGTCATCGCCGAGATCAAGCGATGTCACGAAAAGGGACAGCCGGTCCTCGTCGGAACCATTTCGGTCGAGAGTTCGGAGATCTATCACCAGCTTCTCGAAAAGGCGGGCATTCCCCACAATGTACTCAATGCGAAGTACCACATGAAAGAGGCCGAGATCATCGCGCAGGCGGGACGCAAGGGCGCGGTGACCATCGCCACCAACATGGCCGGTCGCGGCACCGACATCGTGCTCGGCGGCAATCCCGAGCGGCTCGCGAAGGCCGAACTGCAGGGCTGGCTCGCCGGCCGCGAGACGACCACCGAAGAAGAGCGCGAGGCGAAGTTCCGCGAACTCGTCGAAAGATACCGGCCGATCTGCGCGAGCGAGCGCGAAGAGGTCGTCGCGGCGGGAGGCCTCCATATCGTCGGCACCGAACGCCACGAGTCGCGCCGCATAGACAATCAGCTGCGCGGCCGCGCGGGCCGACCGGGGGACCCCGGATCGTCGCGCGTCTTCCGCTCCCTCGC
>CAYNMQ010000014.1:0-4001 GCA_964398245.1 uncultured Spirochaetales bacterium
GGGGGATCCGGGGACGCAGGTGGCCGAGGCGCCGTTGTCGTAGTAGGTATGCGCCGGGTTCGCGACCGCGGTGCAGAGGGTGGCGCCGTCGCACTGCTCGTGCGAGGCGACGCCGCCGATCGTGTAGTCTGCCTGCACGGTCCCGTCGCCGCAGTAAGGGCAGGAACCGGAACTGAATCCAGAACAGGTCGAGTTGCAGGTGATGCCCGA
The DNA here is from genome assembly GCA_964398245.1 of uncultured Spirochaetales bacterium. GTDB lineage: Bacteria > UBP6 > UBA1177 > UBA1177 > JAKLFG01 > CALITV01. The sequence goes on from CAYNMQ010000014.1 coordinate 211, forward strand.
GCCGGCGTAGTAAGGCGGGTCGTGCGGCAGTCCTTCACATTCGCCGCCGCCGGCGGTACCGTCGCAGATCTCACCGTCGCCCGCATCGGTAACATTGTCGCCGCAGCAGCGCCACGAGCAGGCGGTAGAGGTCATGCAGGCGTCGGTGCAGGAGCGATCGGTCGCCGGGTTGGCGCAGGTGAGGAAGTAGTCGCCCGGGTTGCGGGGACAGTTCACGAGGGGATCGCACGCCTCGCCGTTCGTGATGAGGGTGTCGCCGCACCAGCGGCAGGCGCTCACATCGTAGCCGGTGCAGTCGCTCCGGCAGACGGCGTTGGCGCCGGCATAGTACATCGAGTTGAGGACATGGCAGTCCACCACGCCCGAGCCGACGGTGCCGCCCGTCTTCGCGGGATCGCAGGTCTCGCCGTTGGTCTGGAGGCCATCGCCGCAGTACTTGCAATTGGAGACATTGAACCCACTGCAGGTGCCCGGCGTGGTAAGGTTGAGACATCCCGCCGTCTCGGTGTTGTAGTAGGCGGGCGAGTGCGGTATCGTGCTGCAGTTGACGGTGTTGCCGTCGCAGGTCTCGCCGTTGGTTATCGCGCCGTCGCCGCACCACCTGCAGGCTGACTCGTTGTACCCCATGCAGTCGCCGTTGCAGGTCGCGTTCTCGGTGTTGTAGTAAGCGGGGGAGTGCGGTCGCGTGTCGCAGGTGACGGTAGCGGTGGCGCCGCTCGTGTCGCAGGTTTCGCCGTTGGTCACGAGGGCATCGCCGCAGAAACGGCAGTTGGAGGCGTCGTAGCCGCGGCACGAGGAGTCGCAGGCGGCGAAATCGTCGCTGTAGTAGGCGGGGGAGTGCGGAAGCGACGCGCAACTTACCGAGGCGGAAGGACCAACGGTGTCGCACCCTTCGGGTTGCATGTTGTACAGTATCTCGTTGGCGCCCAGAGCACGGGGCCAGATCTCAACCTTGTCTATGATGCCGCCGAGATGGTCGGTGCCCGACGCGGCGTTCTCGCGGTGACCGATGTGGGTCGGGCCGGCGTCGGCCTCGATGAGGTCGGCGGTCGCCGCAGCATAATTGCGCAGGATGCCGTCAACATATATGCGCAGGCGGTTGGTTGACGCGGTGCTGTCGTAGGTGCCGACGATATAGTGCCAGTTCTGGGGGTCGGGAATGGTATAAGTCCCCGATGATCTCCATGAACCGCCGGTATACACTTGGAACCTCACCACATTGCTCCCCGCAGCAGCGGTGCCAAGCGCGAAGGCATTGTATTTGCTCACGAATTGGTAGGTGCCGCCATAGCCGGTTGGACTCGAGGACTTCACCCACGCCGCGACCGTTATCTTGTCGGTCGGATTGCCGGCGTTGGGCACCGAGACATAGTCGTTCACGCCGTCGAACATGATGGCGTTGCCCGATTTGGCGTCGGTGGTCCATGTGGCGCCGTTCACGAGCGTCGCGTGCAGTTCGTTGCCCGAGGCGTCGTAGGCGGTCGTTCCTGTCCCCTCGTCGAAGGAGAGCGAGAGCCACTTCTTGGTGAGTTCGGTCGAACCGATGTCGCGCAGATAGACCTTGACCTCGTCGATCTTGCCCACGAAGGGTGTCGTCGAGTCGGGGGTGTTTCCTATCGCGAAGTTCGCCGCGGCGGCGGCGGCAACGCTGAAGGTGCCAGTCGTCGCGTCCTGGACGCCGTTGATGTAGAAGCGTGCGTTGTCCGCCGCGGTACCGTTCGCCTTGGCAAGAGCGACATGGTTCCACGCGTTGAGCGTCACGGCGCCGGTGCTCGTGAAGGTAATTCCGCCTTGTCGTGCCACGAGGTTGCCGGCGGTGTTCACATAGAACTGGACACCGTTCGAGTTGGTGCCTGCCGTGTAGTTGCCGGCGATGGTGCGGTTGGCCGAGAGGTCGGTCGGGTAGATCCACGCGCTGATGGTGTAAGGGCCGGTGTTGGCCGGGATAATGGCGTTGGTCATCTGTACCTTGTCGGTGCCGCCGGCGAAGTTGAGCGCCGCGGTGCCGCCGATGCCGGTCGTCCATGTCGCGCCGGTTATCGTGCCGTTGAAGGTGTTGCCCGACCAGTCGTAGGCGGTCGAGCCGGTGTTCTCGTTGAGGTGGAGGAGCAAACGCACATCGCGGTCCCAGTAGTCGGTGACCGCGCCGTCGCCGCAGTAGTTGCAGTTGGTCTCGGTCGAGGTCGTGCAGTTGATGTCGCAGGTCGCGGTCATCGAATCGGCGTAGTAGGCCGGCGTATGAGCGATGGTGTGGCAGTAGACCGAGGAACTGAGACCCATGTCGCAGGCCTCGGTGCCGTTCTTCACCTTGTCACCGCACCACTTGCAGGGGTTCTCGTAGAAGGCGAGGTTGCGGAGGTAGGTTATCTGCGTTGAACCGACCGGCGCCCCATTGTTGAAGATGAAGTAGATCTCGGCATGGGTGGTGCCGATGGGCCATGCCTCGAGGATGTTCGGGTCGAACGAGGTGCCGTAACGCGGCACGCCGAGTATCTGCGTATTGGTGCGATCGGTGTACCACTCGTTCTCGACCGGGATGACATAGTTGCTGTGGCCGAAGTAGTCGGTGCGCAGGTTGGACCCGCCCGTTGCCACATTGTAGTTGAGGGTGCCGGCGTAGAAGTTCCGCGCCGTCGCATCCTTGTTCTGGACCATGATGTCGTAGCGCAGGTAGTAGAACTTGTTCGTGTCTATCGGGATGCGGTCGTTGATGTTGAGCCGCGCGGTGACATAGCCGGTCGCCTTGAGGGCGCTCAGCGCCGCGTCCCATTCGAGGGTGCCGGTGCCTCCCTTCGTCCAGTTGTTCGGGTCGGTCCATCCGCGCGCCGCGGCGAGGTTGGCCCCCTGATAGTCGCCGCACGCGGCGTTGCAGGAAACCGAGTCGGTGGCGTAGTACTTCGGATCTATGAGGTTGCAGGCCTTCGTGTCGCCGTCGCAGTATTCGCCCATGTTGGAACGGATCTCTTCGACAGAGAGTTCCCGATTGTAGAAGCGGACCGCATCTATCTTGCCTTGGAAGTAGGTGGCTCCGGTGACATCGCTGCCGATGCGGAGGACATTGCCGTTCGTTCCGATGGCGCCGACATAGGTCGCCGTCGTGTCGAGCTCGCCGTCCACATAGATCTTCATGACGCCGGTCGTTCCGTTGTAGGTGAATGCCCAGTGCTGCCACACATTGACGCCCATCTTCTTCTTGGACGAGGTCAGCGTGCGCGCGGTGCCGCTGATGAAGAGTTTGAAATAGACATAGCCGGTGGACTTGTCCCAGTAGGCCGAGTAGGAGTCGGCCTGACCCTTGCCGAATATCCACTTGTTCGCGGCGCCGCTGCTGAAGGGCAGGGTGTTGTAGAGCCACATCTCGGCGGTGAAGCCGGTGGTGAAGTCGAGCGAATCCGCGTCGCTCACCGCGATGTAGTCGTTCGTGCCGTCGAACTGGACGCCATTACCGTATTTGCCGACCGCCCATGTGGGGCCGTTCGTGAGGGTACCGTTGTTACCGTTACCCGATGAGTCGGGAGCGGTGGTCCCCGAGGTCTCGTCGAGCAAGAGCTCCATGACGAGCCCGTTCGTAGTGCCGAGGTTGCCGGCGGTGATGATGCCGTCGCCGCACCACTTGCAGGCGGCGGTGTCGAGGCCGGAGCAGTCGCCCGGCGTCGCGATGTTCTTGCAGGGGGCGTCGTCGGCGTCGTAGTAGGACGGTGTGTGGGCGACCGAGGCGCAGTTGACGGTGTTGCTGTCGCAGGTCTCGCCGTTGGTCATCGAGCCGTCGCCGCAGTACTTACAGGAGGTCG
>CAYNMQ010000014.1:4011-16459 GCA_964398245.1 uncultured Spirochaetales bacterium
TCGTATTGTATCCGGTCTGACATCCGGCGATACAATCGGCGAAGTCGGTGCCGTAGTAGGGCGGGAAGTGGGAAACGAGGTCGCAGACGATCGTCTTATCGCCGTACTGCATGTCGTTCTTGACCGTATCGCAGGTTTCGTAGACGGCCGAGTAGTAGCCGTCGCCGCACCAGCGGCAGTCGCTGTCGTCGGAGACCATGCAGTGGACGCCCGGCGTGAAGGAGTAGGCGGGCGGCTGGGGCATGTTGCAGCCCTTTATCGTCGCGCCGTTGTCGTAGTAGGCGTGGTTCGGGAAGGGAACATCCTTGCAGAGGATAGTGAGTCCCCCTTCGCACTGCTCGTGGTAGGTGGTGCCCCCCAATGTATAGCTGGCCTGCAGGATACCGTCGCCGCACCATGCGCAGCCGGCGCCGACGAAGCCGGAGCAGTCGCCCGGCGTGGTGATGTTCCGACACTCACCCGAAGCGCCTGCATAGTAGGGCGGGGTGTGCGGTACCGATTCGCAGTTGCCGCCTCCGGCGGTGCCGTCGCACTGCTCGCCGTTGGCGGTGTCCACGATGTTGTCGCCGCAGCAGTGCCATACGCAGAGCGCGCCCGAGGTGCAGTCGGCGGAGCAGGATGTGTCGGATACCGTCGGGCAGGTCACGAAGTAATCGGAGGGGGTATAGGGGCAGGTTGCCGGTGGGTCGCAGGCCTCCATCGCCGGGAGCGGCGGTATCTGGCTCGAGCCGCGGCTCTCGACGGCGCCGTTGCCGCAGTACTTGCACGGGGTCGGCGGCTCGTAGCCGGAGCAATCGCTCTTGCAGTTGACCGTGAAGGTGTCGTAGTAGTTTATGTCTACCGCGTGACAGTTCTTGGTCGAGGTCGGTCCGGCGGTGTCGCAGACCTCGCCGTTCGAAACGATGCCGTCGCCGCAGTAGCGGCAGTTGGAGACATCGAAGCCGGCGCAGTCGCCGGGGGTGGCGAGATTGCGGCAGGAGGCGTTCTGGGTGGGATAGTATTTCGGGTCAAGAGCGTTACAGTTGACGGTGTTGCCGTCGCAGGTCTCGCCGTTGGTGATGAGCCCGTCTCCGCAGTATTTGCAGTTGGTGACATTGAATCCGGTGCAGTTGCCCGGCGTCGAGAGGTTGAGACAGCCGGCGCTTTCGGTGTTGTAGTACTTCGCGTCAACGGTGCTACAGTTGACGGTGTTACCGTCGCAGGCTTCGCCATTGGTTATCAGGGTATCACCGCACCATTTGCAGTTCGATTCATCGTAGCCGGCGCAGGTGGTCGTATCGTTCGTTATCTCGCCGGCGGTCAGCGCGCGCGGATAGACACGCAGTTCGTCAATGATGCCGACGAAGCGGTCGCTCGTGTAGTCGGGGCCGTTGCCGACGGCGAAGTTGCGGGATGTCGTGATGTTGCCCGTATTAGTGAAGGTTCCCGACGCCGCGCCGTTTATGTAGAGGGTCACGGTGCCTCCCGCGGTGCGGGTGATGACGACATGGTTCCAGGCGCTCGGCGTGAGCGAGCCGGTGCTCGTATGGGTGGTGCCGGCGATCCGTACAAGAAGTTTGTGAGAGGCGTCTTTAGAGAATCGGATGCCGTTCGCGTTGTTGCTGCTGTAGTTCCCTGCGATGTAGCCGACCGCGGCGGTAGTGTAATAGATGTGCGCCGAGATGGTGAAGGGGCCGGTGCCCGAAAGGATGGGCACGCTCAGCTGTATCTTGTCGCTCGTGGCGGCGAAGTTCACCGCGCTGCCGTAGCGACCGGTCGTCCATGTGGCGCCGGTGAGCACGCCGGAGTTGCCGTTGCCGGAGGAGTCGTTGATGGCGGTGCCGGCGCCTTCGTCGAGTTTGTACCAGAGAAGCATGCTGTTCCGACAGGCGGCCGTCTCGGTGTTGTAGTAGGCGGGGGTATGGCTGAGCGTGCTGCAGTTGACGGTACCCTTGTCGCAGGTCTCTCCGTTGCTCACGGTGCCGTCGCCGCAGTAGCGGCACGCGGCGACCGAGTAGCCCGATTGACAGCCGGCGATGCAGGTCGCATTTTCGGTGTTGTAGTAGGCGGGCGAGTGGGTGAAGTGGCTGTCGGTGCAGTTGACCGCCTTGTCGCCGTACACGCCATCGTCTTTCACCGTGTCGCAGGTCTCGTAGGTGGGCGAGTACTTTCCGTCGCCGCACCACTCGCAGTCGCTGTCGTCCACGATCATGCAGTGGTAGCCGGGGGTGAAGGAATAGAATGGCGGAGTGGGCATGCGGCAGTCCTTTATCTTGGCGCCGTTGTTGTAGTAGGCGTGCGGCGGATTCGGGACATCTGTGCAGAGCGTCTTGTTGTCGCCATCGCACTGCTCGTAGTAGGTGTTGGAATCGCCTTTCACTTTATACGATGCTTGTACGATGTCGTCGCCACAATAGTTGCAGTGACCACTCGTCCAGCCGGAGCAGTCGGCCTTACAGTCGCCGACGGGGCCCACATAATATTCGGGGCGATGGAAGATGTATTCACAGCCGCCGCCGCCGGCGGTTCCGTCGCACTTCTCCCCGTCGTCGGCGTCCACGATGTTGTCGCCGCAGCAGCGCCAGACGCACGGGGTCTGAGAGGTGCAGTCGGCGGAACACAAAAGATCGGAGGGACCGGCGCAGGTGGCCACATAGTCGGCCGGGGCGTGGGCGCAGGTGGTCGGCGGGTCACAGGCCTCCATGGCCGGGAGCGCCGGAATCTGGCTCGAACCGCGGCTCTCGACGGTGCCGTTGCCGCAGTATTTGCAGTTGGTCGGCGCGTTGTACGCCGTGCAGTCGCTCTTGCAGGTGACCAGATCGGTATCGTAGTACTTCGGGTCAACGGCGTGGCAGTTCTTTGTGGCGGTCGGACCGCTCGTGTCGCACGCCTCGCTGTGGGTCACGAGCGCATCGCCACAGTAGCGGCACCCCGAAACATCGAAGGTGCAGTCGCCCGGGGTCGTGATGTTGCGGCACGGGGCATTCGGGGTGCTGTAGTAGGCAGGCGAGTGCGGAACGGCGTTGCAGTTGACGGTGTTGTTGTCGCACGCCTCGCCGTTGGATACGATGCTGTCGCCGCAGAAGCGGCAGCCGGAATCGTCGAAGCCGGTGCAGTTGCCCGGCGTCGCGATGTTGCGGCAGGGGGCGTTCTGGGTGTTGTAGTAGGGCGGCGTGTGCGACAGGGTGCTGCAGTTCACCGAGTTGTTGTCACAGGTTTCGCCGTTGGTCACGAGCGAATCGCCGCACCACTTGCAGTTCGCGGTGCTGATGCCGAGGCAGTCGCTGTTGCAGGAAGCGGTGTCGGTGTCGTAGTAGATCGAGTCTATGGCGCGGCAGTTCTGCGCCGCGGCGGGACCGGCGGTGTCGCAGAACTCCTTCGAGAGCATCCGCATCTCGGTGTCATTTAAGGCGCGCGCGTCTATCCGCAGGGCGTCTATCTTGCCGCCGAACGCGTCGTCAATGTAGTCGGCGCCGTTGCCGACGGTCCAGTTGGGACCGGTCGCTATGCCACCCGCGGCACTCAAGGTGGCGTTGTCCTTGTCGAGAGCGCCGTTGATGTAGAAATGGGTGTTTGAGGGGGCGGTGCCGGCGTACTTGCGAACGGCGACATGGCTCCATGCCCCTGCGGGGAGAGTTGCGTTGCCAGTGACGGTCTGGCCGCCGACGCGGAGCGCGAGCCTCCCCGAGGCGTCGCGGTAGAATTGGAGCCCGTTGGGGTTGCTCACCTGACTGTAGTTGCCAACGATGTAGTCGTTGGACCCGCTTTCGGTGGGGAATATCCACGCGCTGATGGTGAAGGCGCCGGTGCCTGCCGGCAAAACCGTCGTGCTCGGGATGGTGACCTTGTCGTCGAAGTTGTCGAACGAAAGGGCCTTGTGAATTTTTCCGGTGGTCCGTATCGCGCCTGATACCGTGCCGTGCCGTTCGTTGCCGGAGAGATCGTAGGCGGTTGAGCCGCTGTTCTCGTCGAACGAGAGGATAAGCGCCGGCCGCGCGAGTTCGGTATCGCTGAGGGCGCGGAGATAGACCCTGACTTCGTCTATCTTGCCGACGAAGGCGTCGGCGGTGTAGTCGGGACCGTTGCCGACGGCGAAGTTGAGCGCGGCGGCGACGGGCGAGGCGTCGGTGGTGTTGCAGACCTGCGCGCCGTTGACGAAGGCCCGTTTCGTGCCGCTCGCGTCACGGGTCGCGGCGACATGGTTCCACGCATTGAGGGTGATGGCGTTCGCGGCGCTGGTGCAGATCGCTCCCGCGTATCTGAAGGCCAGCTGGTTCGTGGCGGTCTTGTAGAGCTCGACGCCATTGGGGTTGGCTGTGCCGTAGTTGCCGGCTATGTAGCCGACCGAAGCGGTGGTGGGATAGATCCATGCGCTGATGGTGAAGGGGCCGGTCCCCGCCGGGATGACCGGACTTGACAGTTGCACCTTGTTGGCGCCGCCGGCGAAGTTGAGCGCTATGGTGCCGAACATGCCGCTCGACCATGTCGCTCCCGTTATCGCGCCGTTGAAGGCGTTGCCCGACCAGTCGTAGGCGGTCGAGCCGGTGTTCTCATCGAGGTGCATGAGAAGCCGCGCGTCGCGATCCCAATAGTCGGTGACCGCGCCGTCGCCGCAGTAGTTGCAGTCGGTCTGGGTGACCGCGGAGCAGTCGGCGGCGCAGGGGGCGGTCATCGTGTCGTCGTAGTATGCCGGCGTATGGGAAAGCGTGTGGCAGTAGACCGAAGAGCCGAGACCGGCGTCACAGGCCTCGCCATTACTCGCGACGCCGTCGCCGCACCAGCGGCACGGATATTCGTAGAACCGCAGGTTGCGGATATAGGTCTCCTGTCCGGCGCTCCCTCCGTCGTTGAATTTGAGATATATCTCGATGTGGGTGGTTCCCGGCGCCCAGCGGGTGGCGACCACCGGATCGGCCGATTCGCCGCTCTTCGGGAGTCCCCCGATGGCGACATTGATGCGGTCGCTGTACCAAGTGTCGGTTTCGGGAATATCGTACGAATTATGGCCGAAGAGATCGGTCCGCAGATTAACTCCGCCGCTTGCCTGACCGTAACTCATGGCGCCTGCGGAGAACGGTCGCGGGGTCGCCTCCTTGTTGCGGACCATCACATCGTAGGCAAGGTAGTAGGATTTCGCGGTGTCTATGGGGAGCCGGTTGCCTACGGCCAGTCGTATGGCGATCGCGTTGGTAGCCTTGAGGGCACTCTCGGCGCCGTCCCAAGCCAGAGCGCCGCTCCCCGTCACGAGCCAGTTGGCAAGGCTGGTCCAGTCGTAGGCGCCGGTCAGAAGATTGGCGCCGCGATAGGCGTCGCAGATGTCGGTGCAGGAGACCGACTGGGTGTTGTAGTAGCGCGGATCGAGCGATTGACAGTTCTGGGTGTCGCTATCGCACATCTCGCCCATGTTGCTGCGTATGTCGTTTGCCGGGAGGGCGCGGTCATAGATGCGCACCGCGTCTATGTTTCCTTGGAAGCGTCCGGCTCCCACCGGATCGCCGCCGATGTAAAGGTCGTTGCCGGTCTGCCCGAGTCCGCCGCCGTAGGAGGCCATCGTATCGAGCAGTCCGTCAATGTATATCATCATGTGGGCGCCGTCATAGACGAACGCCCAGTGGTGCCACTGATTAGTCCCCATCTTGTTTGCGGAGGAGTTGAGGGTGCGCGCAACACCGCCGAGGTTGAGCCGGAAGGTGACGGCGCCGGTCGCCCGGTCCCACGAGGCGGCGTAGGCGGTGGAGGCGCCTTTGCCGAAAATGTATCTCGTTTCGCTCGGTCCGCTGGAGAGCGTGTTGTAGAGCCACATCTCTATGGTGATGGCCCCCCCGATGTTGATGCTTGGCGAATGGGGGACCGCCACATGGTCATCCACGCCGTCGAGCGTCACGGCGTTCCCGTGTTTGCCGACGACCCAGCCGGCGCCGTTCATAAGCGTGCCGTTGTTGCCGTTACCCGATGAGTCGGCGGCCGTGGCGCCGGAGGTCTCGTCGAGTTCGAGATTCATGGCAAGCCCCATCGTGTCGGCGAGATTCCCCGCCGTGATAAGGCCGTCGCCGCACCATTTGCAGTTGGTGGTGGTGATGCCGGAGCAGTCGCCGGCCGTGATGAGGTTCGCGCAGGGCGCCGAATCGGCATTGTAGTAGGGCGGGGTGTGCGGCATCACGCTGCAGTTGACGGTGCTGCTGTCGCAGATCTCACCCTCGGCCCACTGAAGGACGCCATCGCCGCAGTAGGTGCAGGTGGTCTCGGTGAAGCCGGTGCAGACACCCGGCGAGGAAATGTTGAGGCACATGGCGCTTGACGATGCATAGTAAGGCGGAAAATGGGCGATGAGATCGCAGGACTGCGAGTTGCTGTCGCAGACCTCGCCGTTGGTTATCAGGGAGTCGCCGCAATACTTGCACGCAGAGTCGTCGGCCGCGGTGCAGGTCGAATTGCACCCGGCGAGGTCGCCGCTGTAGTAAGGCGGCGCATGAGGAACGAAACTGCAGTCCTGCGTGCTGTCGCAGACCTCGCCGTTCGAGACGATGCCGTCGCCGCAGAAACGGCACACCGCGGTGTTGTAGTCGGTGCAGTCTCCCAGACAGGGAGCGTCCTCGGTGTTGTAGTAGGCCGGGACATGCGGGATGGTGTTGCAATTTATCGGCGCAAGGGCGGGATCGCACTGCTCGCCGTTGGTCACGAGCCCGTCGCCGCAGTACTTGCACTCGTCGAGGTCGAAGAAGGAGCAGTCGGAACTGCAGTAAGCGGTGTCGCCGGCGTAGTAGGGCGGCGCGTGGGGAAGCGTCTCGCAGGCGGCGTCCGCTTCGCACGCCTCGCCGAAGCTGTAGTCAACGGTGCCGTCGCCGCAGCAGTGCCACGAGCAGGCGCCGGCGGGGCCGGCGCAGTTGTTGGCGCAGTAGAGATCGAACGGTCCGGGGCAGGTGACATGGTACTGGTTGGCGGCGAAGAGACAGTCCTGCACCGGGTCGCAGACCTCGCTCGACTGGAGGTAGCCGTCGCCGCAGAGGTCGGCCGAGTCGTAGAACAGCGAGATGTATTTGGGAGAAGTCCACAGCAGTTGTTTCAGAGGGCTGTTCTTGTCGGTGATGGGAACGCAGTTCCCGACGCCGTCGCACTGGAGCGGCAGGGCGTAGACCGCCACCGTGAAGGGCTGGAGCGCGTTGACCGGGTCGCCGGGGTCGGGGAACTGGAGATTGTTCAACAGATAGTTCTTGAGCACCGTCTTGATGTTGTCGGTCTCGCCCTCGAACTTGTTCGCGGGATCCATGAGATCGTAGGAGAAGTCGTAGCCGTCGTCGCCGTTCGGGCCGCAGTTGTTCGAGCCCTCGAGGGTGAGTTTCTTGTTCGCGAGGATGAGCGGGGTTTCCCAGGTATGCGTGCCGGTCTTGTCGGTCACGGTGATGTAGACCCAGAGGTTCGGGAGCGGGGCAAGCCGGTGTTCGGGCCAGTCGGGGTCGTAGAACGACTTGTCGCAGGTCCAGCCGGCGACCGTGACCGGCTCGCTTTCGGCGAAGTCGTTCTTGGCGAAGTTGAAGTGGACGCCGATGAGGCCGGTGTCGCGTACGCAGATGGTCGAGGCGTCGTAGAGGATGAGGGGGGCGGGAGGAAAGTCGGCTTTTGCGTCCATGTAGGTGCGGCCGTCCTGCAGGTTGACGACCCATGCGAAGCGGCGGTCGTTGGGGTCGGGCGATCCGAGATAGGTGGTGGATGCCCAGAACCACTCCTCCGCCCCACCGGTGATGGCCGGCATCGAGGTCGCCGGGTTCTGCAGGTTGAAGTCAACGATGCTCACCAGTTCGTTGATGTTGGGGAGGCGCCAGTCGGTTTTGCCGGCATAGTCGAGAAGAGAGCAGTAAGAGAGCGCCTCTACCCAAGAATGCCCGCTCGCTATCGCCTTGGTCCACAGGAGGTTGGTGGTGTTGTCGTTCACCACGACATCGAAGGGAAGCGTGGCGTCGAGCACCAGTTCGGTGTAGCGGGCGCGCTTTATCTTTTTGGTTTTGAGTTGCCAGACCGTCTGGTCCTCGTCGGCCTGACAGTTGAACTCGTGGACCGCGAGAAGGACCTTCTCGTCGGGGCCGTTGAAGGTTTCGGGGGCGGTCCACACTATCTTCGATCGTTCGCCGCAGGTGTCGCCGTAGGTGTCCTTGCCGTCGCCGTTGTCGTTGTAGGCAAGGAGCGGCGAGGCGCAGGTCGGGTTGGAAACGCCCGGGGCTCCGCGCAGGGTCAATTGGGTGTCGAATCCGGTCGTCGGGTGGCAGGCGCTGAACTCGTAGGTGGCGCCGCCCTCGACATTGTAGAGGACGATGTACTGGCCGTTCTTGACGATGGCCACATTGTCGTTGGCCGCGTTGAGTTCGCCGCCGAGCGCGTTGGTCGTGCAGTTCGAGCACTGGTCGGTCACCGGGAACTTGCGCCACTGGAGCGTCATGTTCGCGGAGGTGTTGCTCTGACAGTAGTTCTGGCTCACGAGCGCGATGACCGGTCCGGTGAAGTCGGCGAACCAGCCGAGGCGGGAACGGGTGCCGCAGGCAGGATCGCTTGTATAATCGTTGTTATACCCGAGCACCTCGCCGAGGCAGTCGAAGCGGCGCAGGGTTATCTGGGTGTCCCAGCCGGAACCGGCGCAGGTTGACCACTCGTAATAGGTCCCCTGCACCACATTGAAAAGGGCGTACTCGCCGCCCGAGAGGTCGGTGGCGACGGTCGTCCAGTTCGGCTTTTCGGCAGGGTTGCTTTGAGCCGTAGCAGGCTTTTGCTGAACACAATTCGTGCAGTACTCGGGCGGGTTGGTCAGATAGTGCCACTTGATGGAGACATGCGAGGGCGCGATGTTGGTCGTCTGGCAGTTGGGACGGTTGACGAGGAGGGCGACGGTGCCGGTGAAGGTGGCGTACCAGCCGACCTTCGCCATGAGCATGCTCTGCGCGTCGTCGGTGCAGTCGCTCGAGTAGTTGTTGTAGGCGACGCCGACGGTGCCGGTCATGATGCCGGAATCACAGGAGTAGGTATAGGGAGCGCTTGGTTTCCTCAGAAGCGACAGTTCGGGATTGAAGGTGGGGTCCACGCTGCCGCAGGTGGCCCACTCGTAGTAGGTGCCGGCGACCACATTGAAGAAGAGATATTGGCCGGCGTTCACATCGTCGGCCACAGGGGTCCATGAGGAGTCGGCGGCCGGGTTGCTGAAGACCGAGCCGCTGTAGGGGGCCGTGCAGTTGAGGCACTGGCCGTAGGCGCTTCCCGCGGCCGTGACCGCCAGAAGCGCGAAGCAGACGATAAGTCCTCTCATGGTATCTCTCCCTCCGTGATTACGATGTCGCCACACAGCGCACGCTGTAGCGGTTGTCCCGGCTCGTGTAATCCATGTAGCCGTCGTAGAAGTAGATGATCCACGCCGTCAGCGGGTCGTAGGGGCGCGGCGTCGCCCAGAACCAGTCGTTCAGATTGTCGCCCGGGAAGGCGGTCGCCGGGTGGGCGGGCATCTCGTTGGGCGGCGTTCCCGTCAGCTTCTCGTAGTTGATGAGACTCTTCAGTTCGTGCGGGGTGGGGAGGCGCCATGTGCTGCCGGCGAGCGAGAGGGAGGAGCAGTAACTGTAGGCCTCGCTCCATGTCAGGCCGGATGCGTAGTTGCTCTGCCAGGTGATGTGGGTCGCGTCGTCGTAGACGGTGCCGTCGCCGTTGATGGTGAAGGCGCGGGTCTTCCACTGGTTGAACTGGGAGTCCTGTCCGAAGAAGGGGTCGCCTATCTTGGGGCACGGTATCTCCTTCTCCTCGTCGTAGCATTTCCGCTGTCCGGTCGGGAGGACGCCGAACCACGGCTGTTCGCCGTTGAAATGCGTCCGGGGCTGCACGATGTCGTCGTCGGGGACGGCACCGTCGTCCGTTTCCTCCGCCGCGCCCTCGTCGGCCGCCGCGCCGGTGTCGCCGGCACCCGCGGCGTCGTTCGGCGCCGTGTGCCCGCCGCCGCATGCGGCAAGGAACAGAAGCGCGAGGAACCATACTGTCCAGAACGCGTTCATGGCATCCCTCCATTCACCGGATGACCATAATATTGTACCTGTACAACATCTTTTTTCAATCGTTATCTTCATAGCGACCACCCCGGCTTCGCGTTGCCGCCGGCCGACTTGCTCACCTTCTCGCCGTTCTTGTTGATGGTGAAGATGTAGTCATTGTCGCCGTCCCACGCGCACGGTTTGCGTCCGTCGAAGCAGACGGCGGCGGCGGCGGTCCATGTGTTGGTGTTGTTCACCACGATGCCGAAGTACTTTCCCTGCATCGTGGCGCCGTAGGAGGGGAGTATCGCGCCGTTCGTGTCGTACTGGCGCAGGTCGGTGTATATCTGCTCCTGCAGGGCGGCGATGTGGGTGAGTTCCTCCCACGCCTCGGCCGCCTTGGTCTTGCGCGAGTAGTCGGCGTACATCGGTATCGCGACTGCGGCGAGCACGGCGATAATGAGTATCACGATGAGCATCTCTATGAGAGTGAATCCGCCTGCGGCGGCCGATCTGCATCTTGACATCGTTATCCTCCTCCTTCTGCTATTTGCAAGAGACAATTTTCATTCGGAGGGAACCCGCTCACCGTGGTCTTCGCGCGGTCGCCTGCGTCGTCGTAGAGCCAGACGAGGTCTTCGTCGGCCCCGGCCGGCCGCCGGATGCCGCGGCTGAAGTAGATCCAGCAGTCGCCGAGCGGGTCTCCCCCCCGGTCTATGTCGCTCTTCCCGACTATCCAGAAGCCCTGCCCCGACTCCTGCTTGATGACGGCGCCGGTGAGGAACTGGTGGTCGCCTATCTGCCAGCCGGTCTGAACCTGCTGTCCGCCGACGGGAAGCCCGAAGGGAACGAGGTCGGGGAAGGTGGTGGCGTATCTGCCGCGCGCCGCGAAGTGACGCTCCTGCGCCGCCGCGAGGTCGAGCATCCGCGCCTTGAGCTCCTCCTGCCGTCCCTTGCGCGCGTAGGCGTCGTAGGAGGGTATCGCGACCGCCGCGATGATCGCGATGATCGCGACGACGACGAGCAGTTCGAGGAGCGTATGTCCCGATGGGCCGCGGTGCGCCATCATCACCTCCCTTCCTTCGTCTGGCCGGAGGTCGAGCCGCGCTTCCACCCTTTGACGCCGCCTTCGCCTCCCTTGTACTTCTGGTGGACATCCTCTTTCGCCCACTCCGATTCCCTGCCCTGCACGACCGCCACGGTGAGCGTCGTGGTGAGTCCGCGCTCGACTATCTGGGGAATGAGGTACGCCTTGGCGTAGTCGTCCTCTTCGAGTTCCGCGTAGTTCTCGTAGAAGCGCGAGTGCTGATAGACTATCTTCTTGGTCTCCGGGTGGATGCGGAAGACCGCGGCGAACCATGCGTTCGTCATGATCTTCTTCACGAAGGGAATGGAGAGATAGGACTCGATCGGTCGTTTCGCGAATTTCTCGATGAGATCTTTGGAACTTTCCTGCATCTGTTTGATGTTGTTCTTGAAGAGGTAGAAGAGCGGCAGGAACTGCTGGTAGGTGTTCACCTCGTCGTGGAACACCTGATTGACGGTGTCGAAGTAGAAGACCATCTGCATGTGGCTGTCGGGGGTGATGGCGATGGTGCGGAGCGTCTTGTGGAAGGCGCTCTCGGCGTCGTCCTTCGAGTTCGCGAGGCGGGTGAGCAGTTTCTGGAGGTTCTCGGGGGTGAGCGTCGTCGGATAGCGGGTGTTCTGCACCGTCACCGAGAAGGGGGTCACCCCGACCACCTGTCCCACGATGACGATGGCGGGGAAGAAGGCGAGCGAGTCGCGCACCGGCGCCTCGTTCTCCCCGGCCGCCGCGAGCGGGAGGGAGAGGAGCGCCGTCAGGACGAGCGCCGCGCAGAGGTTGCGTATCGGGTGTTCCATCGCGTTCTTCTCCTTAGTATATCTCGTACCACTTCAATATCCGTATCGTCTTGGGCGGCGGCGCCAGCTCTTCGGAGAAGACGCCGACATTGGCGCCGAACGAGACGCCGACGACCTCGTCCCAGCCGTGGCGCGACCCCTTCATCACGGTCGGCGCCGCGGCCATCCCTTCGCCGAGGGTGATGACATCGCATTCGGAACATTGCTGGTAACGGATATCGGTTATCTCGTCGCCGGTGGGAAGAGAGCGGCAATAGACGAAGGATGTGCCGGCGTTCGAGCAGGAGCCGACCGAGTTGTCGGGCGCGTAGGTGGTGGCGAAGAGACCGGCGAACTCGTAGTCCCAGTTCGCATAGGCGACCGGCGAGGCGAACCCCTTCTCTCCCGCGACGGTGAAATCCTTCATGGCGTCTCCGGTGGCGGCCCAGCCGGTCGCGGTGAATGATGTGGGGCGGAACGAGACGCGGTAGCCGCGGTAGAGGTTCGCGTAGCCGTTTCCGCCGTGGGTGTAGGAATGGACGGTAGCGTCGTTGGTGATGGCGTCGGTCATGTCGAGGAAGTCGGGAGAGGTTGCCGAGTATCTTGCCGGGTTG
>CAYNMQ010000015.1:0-16421 GCA_964398245.1 uncultured Spirochaetales bacterium
CGCTATGCTTCGGATCACCGCAACCCTTACCTTGATGCGCCTCTGGTTCTCGCTCCCGAGCTCTCGCTCAAAGCATATCCCGACATTTTCGTCGCCGGTCAACTTTCCGGCGTCGAGGGATACAACGAATCGATCTTTTCCGGTCTCTTTGTCGCCCTCATGGTCAGCGCCCGCTTCGCCGGTAGGGAAATTCCCCTTCCTCCCGCCGCGACGATGGCCGGTGGCATCCTGCGGAAACTGCGCGAGCCGGCTTCGCACTTTGCGCCGGTGAACGCGAATTTCTCGATCACCGAAAACCCGACGCGGCTGAAGAAGCGCGACCGCAAACTCTTCTATGTCGCCGACGGCATCCGTCAGTTCAGGGAATGGTGGGAGCGCCTCTCCGTTGACTTTCCTCGCCCCCGGTGATACGCTTGTTTTTGTATCAGGGGAGGATCCCTTGCAACGCATCGTCATCGTACTGGCGCTTCTCTGTGCGGTAAGTTACGCCGCGCCGAACCCGGCCCCGGGCAAACAGTCGTTCGAGATGGCAGGCGGCGTCGGGGCATACGGACTCACCTCGTGCGAGACGCTCCACATCTACGACTATCGCGTCGCGACCGCCCGCTACAGGAACCGGGTCAGCGAACACTTTCAGATCGCCGCCGCCGCCGCCTATGTCAACCGCACCGAACGCTATCGGATGAATCTCGAAACGGGCAAGGGCGAACCGATAGACCGGCGCGAGGTGCTCAACCTCGGCGGCGCACTGCTCGCAGGATCGTTCCTTTGGAAAAACGGCGAGGTAACGCTTGGCCTCGGCGCTCTCGCGGGCAGGGACGAAGAAGGACCCGTTTTGTGGCCGTGGCCGCATGCAACGCTCAAATTGGGACCGCAGGACCTTGCTTATGTCGGCGCTTCGGTAGGAGACCCCTCACCACCTTATCATACCACCAAATTCTGGATCGGTGCTTACCCGATCCCCGAACTCCACCTTCACGCCGGCGTCGGCATGTTCGGTCCGGTCCTCGTTTCGCCCTTCATCGGTGCCGACTGGCAGGTGGACGAACGCTGGGGTCTCTCGGCGGTGTTCGAGTACCATGTTCCCAACGACTACGACCCTGTTGATTTTGATACTTCTCTCTTCGGCTCGGTAGGGGTGAATTTCTACTTTTGAGAATCGCCAAGCCGTTCTGCGCACAGATCGTCCAGCGGCTCGACCCCCGTTCCCGAGAGACGAAGTCCCGCGGCGCACTGCACCCGGTCGAAGAACACTGCAGGATCGTCGTCAAGCAGCAGTGTCACCGCCGGATAGCGTTTGAGCACGGTCCCGTCGGCGACGATGAGATGTTCCCCTGAGTGACTAAAGAGCACCGTGCGACCGTTGGCCGTTTCGAGCGAGAGAAGCGGCTTCCCCTCGGGGAGCGAGAAGAGGCGTACCACCCCACTCTCGCAGACGGCGGCGAGGGTTTCGCCATCAGGAGAAACGGTGAGCGCCACGATACCGCGTTCCCCGATCTCAAGATGTCGTCGCACCATCGCCCTGTTCAGGTCGTAGAAGAACACCTGCGCCGCCTCGCCGCCGACGACCAGTATCGCGTCGCTGCGCATTTCCGCAATGGTGCGCACCGCTCCGCCGAACTCGAGCCGTGCTATTTCTTTTCCCGACGCCGTCTCGCGGAGGATCACCAGACCATCGGCGCCGCCGGTCGCATAGCGGCTTCCGTCGCCCAGGAATGCCGCAGAGAGCACCGGTCCGTAATGGCCGCTCACGCGAAGGGAGACCGTTTCTCCCGTCGGTTTCCAGAGACGCACCGTCCCGTCGTCGCCGGTCGAAAGCAAAGTCGCCTCATCGGGGGAGAACACCACGGCCCGCACTGTATCGGTATGTCCGGTAAGATCGGCGACGGGGGTGATCTCGCCGCTCCGCCAGAGTCTCACGCGCCGGTCCCAGCCGCCGACCGCGACGAATGTCCCGCGCGGCGACGCGGCAAGCGCCCGCGGCCCCGGCGGCGTCTCGAGTTGCAGTATCTCGAATCCCTTCGCAAGGTCCCAGAAACGGAGCGTTCCGTCCTCGGCGATCGAAAGGAGAAGCGCCGTCCCCGGCAGGAGAGCAGCTGCCGACACAGAAGCAGTGTGCCCTGCATAAACGACCGCCTCATGTCCCGGCTTCAGTTCCCAGAACTTGAGCAAGCGATCGTTGCCGCCGGTAACGAGGAAACGATCCCCGTAAAAAGTCGCTGCCGCAACCGTTTTACGGTGCACCTCAAGCCGCAAGAGGAGCTCGCCGTTCGCGGCGTCCCACACTTTCACCGCGTTGTCGTCTCCCGCGGAGGCAAGGTAGCGGCCATCCTTTGTATAGGAAAGCGCGGTGACCGGCCCCACATGGCCGTGAACCGTCCGGTGCTCGCCGGTCACGAGGTTCCAGAAGGTCATCGCACGATCGTGCCCTCCCGAAACGAGACGGCGCCCGTCGGGCGAGAAGGCGAGCGCCGAGACGGCATCGCGGTGTTCACCGATGACCCGGAGAATCTTCCCGGTGGCGGCATCCCAGAGAGCCACCCGCTTGTCCCATCCGCCCGACGCGATCGTCTTGCCATCGGGAGCAAATGCCACCGCGAGCGCCCCCTCCCGGTGCGCCTCCTTTTCAAAGAGCAGACTGCCGCTCGCGACATTCCATACCCGAAGGTATCCGTCGAGACCGGCGGCGGCTATTTTCTTTCCGTCAGGAGAGAACGACACGCCGAACCGCGCCGCCGCGGGGCCGGAAAGCGGCGTTTTCTGCTGAAGAGAGGCGACATCCCAGAGGAGCACCCGGGACTCCTGCGTGGCCGCGGCGAGGATCGTGCCATCGGGCGAGAAGGCGAGCGCATAGACATTGCCCGTGATCCCCTGCAGTTCTCCGCGCGCCTCTCCGGAGGCGCGGTCATAGAGCCGAACGACCCGGTCCCCTTTCGCGTGTCCTCCCGCCGCGACGGTCCGTCCGTCGGGAGAAACGGCGACCGCCCACACCGTGCCGGGCGTCGCGATCGCTCCTTTGAACCCGGCGCCGAGGCCGAGTTCCGCCTGATAGAGACGCGAACGGATGTCGGCGTAGAGCGGGAATATCTCGGGATGGCGCTTCTCGATACCCGGAAGCACGAAACCGCTTCCTCCCGCCGCCGGATTATGCAAAAGCGCCGCGGCGGCGAGCACCGCCGATGCGCCGCGATTCCTCGCCTTCTCATACTCCCGTGACCGTTCGGCGTAGAAGAACGAACGGCTCACCGCGAGCGACTCCTTCGAGTGAAGGTACTCGCGATAGACGAGCGCCGTCCCGAGGAGCGTGAGAACGATCGCGACGATCCCTGCGACCGCGACGGTCCGGTTGGTGTAGAAGAACTTGCGCGTGAGCTCCCAGAACGAGTAGCGGTGGGCGCTCACACGGCGTCCCGCAAGGTAGTTGTTGACATCTTGGATCATCTCGGTGACGCTCGCGTAGCGTTCCTCCTGCTTCTTGCGCATCGCCCGCTCGGCGATGGCGACCAGTTCGGCCGGCGCGTGCGGCTCCCACACCATTATGGAAACCGGTTTCTTCTCGATCACCTTCTCAAGTATCTCGTACGAGGTCCTTCCCTCGAACGGACGCTTCCCGGTGAGCATCTCATAGAGCACCGCGCCGAGCGCATAGACATCGGAACGCTCGTCGAGCCGCTCGAGTTCGCCGCGCGCCTGCTCCGGCGGCATGTAGGCGGGCGTTCCGACGATGCGCCCGCTCATCGTCTTCTCGCCGTCCCCTTCCCTCATGAGCGACAAGTGCCGCTCGAGGTGCTTCGCGCCATGGTCGCGTTCGCCGCGCACCTTCGCAAGCCCCCAGTCGAGCACCACCGTCTCGCCGAACGGTCCGAGCATCACATTCTCCGGCTTGATGTCGCGGTGAAGCACGCCGCGGCTGTGGGCGTAGGCGATCGCGTTGCAGAGGTTGTAAAAGTGCGGCAGAAGCGCAAGCCGCTCGGCGAGGTCGAGGCTTTCGGCGATGGCACGAGCGAGCGTTTTTCCCTCGACGAGCCGCATGGTGTAGTAGTAGGTACCGTCTGCGTGGCGTCCGATCTCATAGACCGGCACGATGGCGGGATGCTCGAGTTGACCGGTGACCCGCGCCTCGCGCAGGAAGCGCGCCTTCACCATCCGTGACGGACTCTTCGGCGTCCGCCCGCCCGAATCCTTGTCGGGAAGCAGGTGCGGCAACACTTCCTTAAGAGCGACCGAACGGCCCACATGGCGGTCGAAGGCGAGCATGATGCGTCCGATGCCGCCGCTCGCGATCTCGCGACGCACCTCGTAGCGCCCCGGCGCCTCGGGCGTCACCTCGGGAGCGGGAGAGCCCTCTTCTTCCTCGCCGAGATCGAGCGTGTCACCCGGGTCGGATGACTCGAGTATCGTCTTTTTTTCGTGCAGGTCTTTCCGTTCGCGATCGGTCACCGTGCGCCCCCGCGGATCCCCACCATCGGGTCGCAGACATTGTAACGGGGGAAACGACCGGATGCAATTTTTCGGTAGATAATATCCGCGAGAGGTTTATCCTGAACATCCATAGTAGAACACCATGGAAATCTACCCACACATCACGCGGCAAAACTTGACCAACATGCCCAAAAAGAGATAATGAATTTCTAACACAAGAAGAGGGGCGGTGCTCTTTCCTAAGAAAACATTTGATAGAAAAAAGGAGCGTTTCTCATGAGGACTATTCTATCGGTGTTCCTTGCAGGCACCATGACTACCGTTACGGTACTTGCCGGAGAAGCCACGGCCCAGAAACCTTCTGACGACATCGGCAAAGAGACGATGGACAATATTCCCCTTGTCTCTCCTTTCGCATTCCAGAAAAAAGAGAAAGAGAAGGAGGAAAAGAAAGAGACTGCACCGACACCACCGGTTCCGGAACTGAAGCCGCTACCGGTCGTATCTCTTACCGTGGACCCCGATCTGTTGGTGCTTTACGATGCGGCGCTCAAAGCCGACCG
This sequence comes from uncultured Spirochaetales bacterium, assembly GCA_964398245.1. Lineage (GTDB taxonomy): Bacteria > UBP6 > UBA1177 > UBA1177 > JAKLFG01 > CALITV01. The sequence goes on from CAYNMQ010000015.1 coordinate 4,986, forward strand.
GCAGGGAAACGAAAAACCGCAGGAGGCCATCCGCGCATGGGACCGGGTCGCCGCCTACGAAGGGGAAAATCCCTATCGCTCCCAAGCGCTCGAACGGAAGAAGGCATGGTCTCTTTTCAAGAAAGGGCTCTTTTTGCGCAAGCGTTATGAACATGCCTCCCGCATGGATGTCTACGGAACGCTTTTTCCCGAAGCGGTCATTGCACTGTGGGAAAAGGTAACGATGATAGAGAAGGATAACCCCTATCTCGACGCGGCTAAGAAGCAGATAGAAAAGTGGCGCCTCTTCAAGGAAAAGGTTGCCGATTATCAGACGCGCAAGAAATCGTTTGCCGCGCAACGGGACAAAGACCGCAAGACGCTCTTGAAGATACTGCCGCTCTCGGTGGTGTCACTTGAACAGAAACGGGAGATGCTCATCAAGTATCTGCAGGTGTATGCGCCGCACTATGGTGCTGGCGATCTCGAGGCGCTCCTCGTCGAGTTGCGCAACCCTTCTCTCGCCGAAGAATTAAAAAAGACCGTGTACGATGCGCGATTCAAGACCGAGGTGGAAAAAGAATGTGCGGGAGGGAAAGCGATCTCCTGTTACCTCGCGGGAACCCTCGCAGAAGGCGACCCGAAGGCACTGGATCTTTATCTCTCGGCCTGTCGTGGTGGTGCAGTAGTTGCCTGTGGGAAGGTAGAACGCCTCTCGAAGGGGAAAGAGGACTCGCTCCTTGTCGAGGCGTCATGGAACCTCTGTGCGTGGGGCGTTGCGCGCGGATGTCTCGAACTGGGGAAGATGGTGGAAACGGGAAGCGGCATCGAACGGTCGCTTCTCTTTGCGGCAAAACTCTACCAAAAGTCATGCGAGGGCGGTCTGCAGGAGGGGTGTAATCGCGGAAAGATCTTGGAAATAGTGGTAAAGGAAGAGGCACAGAAAGAAGCAGAAAAGGAAAAGGCAGAGAAAGAAGAAGAAACCGAAACAAGGGAGACCTCTGCTCCGAAATCTGCCGGGACACCTGAGACGCTCGCCAAGGGGGATGACACACTCAACAAAATGCTCAGTGTCGTTCCCCGCCCGGATCAGGAAGAGAAGATAGCGGTTGAAACCGAACCGGCCCCCTTCACGCCGCAGGTGACCGTGGATGCCTCGATCGACCCCGACCTTCTCGTTGCTTTCGATGCCGCCTACACCACCGACAAGACAAGTTCAAAGAACCCCGAAGCGGCGATAGCGGCATGGAAGAAGATAGCGGCGTTCAAGAAGCCGAATCCTTACGAAACGGTAGCGCTTCAGCGCATAAAAGAATGGCAGCGCGTCATCAACGCACGACAGATCGCCGAAAAGTACAAGGCGGTGCTCCTTACGGAAAAGCAAGCCGCTTACTTTCCCGAAGAGGCGATCGCGGCGTGGCGGGCGCTTGCGGCGGTTGCGGAGGGAACCCCTCTTGCCGCGCGAGCCAAGGAGCGCATCGCGGAGTGGACCACCTTCTCTCAAAAGATTGCCGAGTATCAAAAGAGGTACCGCGATCTCCGCGAGCGAAGGGAACGGGATCTGGCCGCCGTGCGTCGTCTGCTCCCCCTCGAAATTCTGGACAATACCCGCCGTATCGAACTCCTGAAACGCTATGCGGATGCCTATGGCGCGCTCTTCGGTCTCTCCGACCTCGATGTTCTTCTGGCCGAGATGGAGCCGAAGCACCCCTTTTTGAAAGGTCTTCGTGAGGCAACGCTGACCCCGGCGTGGGGCGGGATGAAAGAAAAGGAATGCCTCGAACTCAATCCGCTTTCCTGTGCCTATGCGGCGGCATACTACGAGAAGAAAGACCCGGTCAAATCGCTCGACTACTACCAGCGCGCCTGTGATGGCGGCGTTGCGGCAACCTGCCAAACAGCGGCCATTGCGCTTGCCGCGAAGGGAGAAGAACAGGGAGCACGCGACCGTTTTCTCCGGGCATGCATGTTCGGCTTTCCCCGCGGCTGTGACGATGCAGCCGTTCTTTTGCGCAATGGCAATGAAGAAGAGCGAACGCTTGCGGTGAGGATTGTTAAGAAAGGGTGTCACGATACCAAGGCGCCCGACTGTGGTTCCCTTCCGTCGGGGTCTCCTATTCAGTCGGCGGCTCCGGTAGCCAAAGAGACGACGCTTACCAAAACAGCGTCATCGAGCGGCGGCGAGAAGATACCGGCATCCCCTGCTTCCGTCCAGCGCCCCTACCTCTGGTACGGGGTTGGTATGCTCGCCTTGGGTGTGGCAAGCGCTGGAGCGGGGGCAGGGCTCCTCGTTCAGGCCGATCTTTACTATCAAGAGTACAACAAGCGGATAAACACCGAAAACCTCATCGAGATGAAAAAACGCTTGTCGGATGCGGCCTTCGTCAAATATGTAGAGGATGCTGAGGATCGTTATCTCAAACCGGGCGATACCTACAATGCAACAGGCATTGCGCTGATGTCGGTCGGTGGAGCGGCGGTCGTGACCGGTGTGGTGCTCATGCTCATAACCGAGGAGACGCCGAGTATCACCATGAATTTCGATAACAAGGGCTTCACGGTAGGGTATGCGTTCAACTTCTAAGCCATAAGGAGGTGTGCGATGAGATGGTTCTTCTTTGTATCGCTGGCAATTCTCCTCTCCTTCGGCTGCACCAAGCCGAACACGATAGATTGGGAAAAGATATTCAGTGATGGCGACGCAGCGGCGTCAGCCGACAATGACAGCGCGGTCGCTGATGACATCCAGCCGGATGAGACATTCCCCGACGATCTGACCGACGAAGAGGTCGCCGACGAAACGGGCGAGGAAGAGATTCCCGATGCCATCACGGAGGAGGAGGAACCGGACAGCGCTGATACGGCAGAGCCTGAAGGCGACGGATGGGAACCGGCAGACGACGAGGAAGCAACCCCCGACGGGGAGGAAGAAATCGGAGACGATACCGCCACTCCCGATGATGACCTTGTGGACGAGGACCTCGTCGAGGCCGATGCGTGGGAAGCGGATATCGTTGAGGCGGATACCGTTGATGTTGACATGGTCGAGGCGGACACTTTCGATGACTGGGTGCCCGACACGACAGATGTTCAGCCCGATCTCGACATTTTTGATGTGGATGAGGTGGTGGAGGCTTCCTAAGAGGACTGGGTGGCCGATACGACAGAAGTTCAGACGGAGAGCGACAAGCTCGAGGAGGATACGGTAGTGCCTGATGATGATGTGGCGTACACCGGCGTTCTCTGCACCGGTCAGACGAAGTGCTACAACAACACGACCGAGATCACCTGTCCTGCTCCCGGCTCCGATTTCTACGGACAGGACGCCCAATATGCGTCGCTTGGCTACTGTACACCACGCAGTTACAGCATCAGCGGCACGGCAGGCAACGATATCGTCACCGATAACAATACCGGGTTGATATGGCAGAGGACTCTTTCAACCAGCACCTACACTTGGGCCGATGCGATCACTTATTGCGAGAATCTCACCTACGGCGGACAAACCGACTGGCGTTTGCCGACCCGCAAAGAGTTGGCGACATTGCCCGACTACGGCAGATACAATCCGGCGATAGACACCGCGATATTCCCCGGAACGAAGTCGAATTATTACTGGTCCTCCTCGTCCAGTGTGGGCAATATCTCCGCTGCATGGGTTGTATATTTCTACAATGGTATAGTGTACGACTACGGTAAGACCAATACATACTATGCCCGGTGTGTGAGGGGCAACACCATATCCGACGGCACCTTTATCGAGTCCACCGTTAGCGGCAAGGTTATCGTGACCGACAGCGCGACGGGTCTTATCTGGGAGAAAGAGTACATCGGTACGGTCAACTGGCAGAATGCCCTCAGTTACTGCGAGAACTTGGACTACGGCGGTGCTACCGACTGGCGGCTTCCGAATATTAATGAATTGAAGACACTGATAGACGACGCCATCTACGGCCCCGCAAGTAGTTTTCCGGGGATGCCACGGCAATACTTCTGGTCATCCTCATCCTTTGTGAGCAATACCTCCCGTGCATGGACTGTGAATTTTAACTATGGCAATGTGGCTGACTACAATAAGACCGATACCTACTATGCTCGGTGTGTCCGTAGTCCGTAGTAATGCGGTTACCCCGGTCAACGAGTGAGTCGCCTTCTCCAATCCGTGCGACGACGGCGGTGACGACGGGGCCATATGTACCGATGAGATGAGTGGGTACACCTGTGACTGCTCATTCAACTATACCCCGAATGGTAGCTCCTGCGTGGCCGACATGCGGACCTTCACCAGTCCCGCGAAGCCGGCGACCGGAACGGTATGGAACACCGTGAGCAGTTACCAGCAAACTTGGATCGGCAGCGGGTGGAACCCGCCCGACAGCGCGACGACCTACAACACGACGCCGAGCACGACCGAGTGCCGCTCAAGTGCGACACCAACTACACTTGGAACGGCGCTGCCTGCGCGTCGGCGACGAAGACATGGACATGCTCTTGTCTTCCCGCCAATGCGCTGCGGGCAAATAACTCGACTTCCTACTCCTAATACCCAGACTTGGACAGGACCTGTCAAACCATTTAAGTTGCTTACCGAACGCGATTCGTGTTCTTGACTTGGACGCGGTGATATTTTACCGTCGATCGGACGAAGGGAGATCGTCAGCAAAAGGGGGAGACCATGACCTCGCTGTTCATCGGACTTGGCCTTTATCTCGTGCTCATGCTCACGATCGGCATCATTACCTGGGGCATGAACCGTTCTACGACCGACTACTATCTCGGCGGCAGGCGGCTCGGCCCGTGGCTCACCGCCTTCTCGGAGCGGACGAGCGGTGAATCGGCGTGGCTTCTGCTCGGCCTTCCCGGGGCGGCGCTCGCGATCGGGCTCGTCGAGGTGTGGCCCGCGGTGGGCTGTGGCGGGGGCATCATGTTCGCGTGGTATGTGATCGCCGAGAAACTGCGCGTGGACACCGAGCGGTGCAACGCCATCACGCTTCCCGAGTACCTCGCGCAACGCTTCGGCGATTATGCGCGCCCCATCCGCTCGATCGCAATGCTCATCATCGTCTTTTTCTTCACCTTCTACCTTTCGGCGCAGATGAACGGCGCGGGCAAGGTGCTCAATGTCACCTTCGGCATACCGAGCTTCTGGGGTATCGTCATCGGCGCCGCGGTGCTCGTTCTCGACACGATGATGGGCGGATTCCTCGCAGTCGTCTGGACCGACCTCGTGCAGGCGATCCTCATGATAGCAACCCTTGTCGTGCTCCCCATCGTCGCGCTCTTCGAGATCTCGGCGCAGGGGCTTTCGCTCGGCAGCGCGCTCGCGAACGCCGGTTCGGTGGCGAGCCTCACCGGCGGCAAGGTCGGCTGGGCCGGCATAGCGGCGGTCATCGGCGGCCTCTCGTGGGGGCTCGGTTACATGGGACAACCGCACCTGCTCACCAAATTCATGGCGATCCGTTCGCCGCAGGAGATAAAGATGGGGCGGCGCATCGCGTTCGCATGGGCGGTACCGGCATTTACCGGCGCCATAGTCATCGGACTGGCGGCACTCGCGCTCCACGGCGGCGTCGAGTTCTACGGCGACCGCGAACGGGTCATGCCGGCGCTCGCGACCGAACTGTTACCCGGCTGGATCGCCGGCATCCTCATCTCGGGCGCCATCGCGGCGATGATGTCCACCGCCGACAGCCAACTGCTCGTGATCTCCTCGGCGGTCATCGAGGATTTCTACCGCAAGACGCTCCGGCGGGAACTCTCCGACCGCGCGCTTGTCACCTTCTCGCGCCTCATCACCCTCGCCGTCGGCGCCGCCGGCATGGCGCTCGCGCTCACCTCAGACAAACTGATATTCGCGATGGTCTCCTACGCGTGGTCGGGCCTCGGCTCCTCGTTCGGCCCCGCGATACTCCTCACCCTCCTCTGGAAGCGGACAAGCGGCCCCGGTGTCATCGCCGGCATGCTCACCGGCGCGCTCACCACCGTCATCTGGTCGAGCATTCCGACGCTTGATGCCGCCATAACGGCGCGGCTCGTGAGTTTCGTGTTCGCCGTCGTCGCCATACTCGGCGTTTCGCTCCGGACGCCTCCCCAACAGTCATAAAACCATTCCTCCCCGACGGAAAACCGCCGGGGAGGAACGAGAGGTGGACAGAACGAACGAAATGTCCCGGAAGGGACACTGTAAGACATCAACCTCCAAGCACCGGCGCCGCCCGACTTTTTCATCGAGCGAAATCAAAAGGTTATTCGAACTATGGGGGCAGAAACCTTTTCTTGAAATCATTGCGTGTGATGACTATAATCATTTCGTTTTTCTTTTTAATGGGCTAGTCACATGGATGAGGCACCGAAGAAGCAGAATCTCGTTGACTTCTTCCGCAAGCACTTCGAGATGGACGAATCGAAGGAGCACCTACGCGGACAGGCGGCTGAGATCGTCACGCTTTTCCACAAGGTGCTCAAAGGCTACAAACTCTACCCCATCAACAACCCGATGTTCAAGAAGTTCGCCGACGACTTCAAGGTCAAGGTGGACCTCATGCTCACCGAGATACCGGTCATCCCCTTCCGCATCAAGAAGACCGGCTTCGTCTTTATGAAGAAGCCGGTCGAGTCGGCGCTCGAAGATCAAGAGGTCGTCTATGTGCTCTTCAACGACGGCATCCGCGAGATCTACTTCGCCTAAGGCATCACCTACGAGGAGATCCTCGCCTTCTTCAACATCCTCGCGAAGGTCACCGTGTATGCGAGCGAGGACTACGACATCGCGACGCTCATCTGGGACGCCAACTTCGAGCACATCGGCTATGTGACCGAGGAGGAACTCATCGAATCGGAACCGTTCGAATACGACGACTTCGACCAAGGCTACGACCTCAACGCCACGGAGAACCGCGGACTCGACCTTGCGCCGGAGACCTTCAGCGACCGCGAAGTGCCCTTTCAGCAGAACAAGGAGATCTATGCCATCAGCGACGAGGAGAAAGGCATCTTCGCCGACCAGATCGCGAAGTACGACGAGACCGCCATCACCGCGCGTTTCCTCAAGGACCTTTCGGCGAAACTCATCGAGGGAAGCAATCCGGCGGTGCGAGAGGATCTCGTCGAGACCGCATCACAGTTGTGGGAACGCCTGCTCATGTTCGGGGCCGTCAAGGAGTCGGTCCTGTTCCTCAAGACGCTCCTCAAGATCGGCGCCCAGTTCCGTTCCACGAACGAAGAGTTCTATCTCAAGATAAAGAACGGCATAGCCGACATCGCCGACGAGGAGTTCCTGCGGCGTCTTTTCAAGGCGGCCGACAGCTTTCCGCCCGAACAGTTCCCCTATCTCGGCGACTTTCTCGCGCTGGTGCCGCAGAACCTCTTCCCTTTCATCATAGAGACCCTCTCCGCGCTCCAGACGACCGAGATACGCCTCTCGGCGCTTGAGAAGCTGGGACAGGCGATCAAAAATCCCGAGATGATCAAACCGTGCCTCGCCCACAATGAATGGCAGGTGGTTCGCAACGCGCTCACGGTGCTCAAAGGGATGAACAACCCGGCGGCCGTCCCGCTCCTCCGTCCCGTGGTGAACCACCCCGAGAAAAAGGTGCGCATCGAAGCGGTCGAGATACTGCTCACCTACTCGGTCGAAGAGGCCCTTCCGGCGCTTGAGAAGGCGGTCTTCAACCCCGAGAAGGAGGTCCGCCTCCTGTCGGTGGACAAACTGCTCACCTTGCGCAACCCGCAGGTAAAGTCGGTCATCAATCGTCTCCTCGCCGAATCGAACCTCGCGAAACTGGAACCCTCCGAAGTAGCGCTTTACCTGCAGAAAATCGTCAAGGAACAGCGCCAAGACCTTTACGACCTCATCGCGGTCCTTCTCTTCTCGCGCCACCCAGCGGTTCGCGCCGAAGCGCTCAAGGTGATCGGAACGGTGGATACGACGAATCCGATCGTCCGTCATATCGTCAAATTCATAGACGATCAGAACTTCGAGAAATTACCGAAGGAGGATCTTTCGCTGTTCATCCCGCTCATAAGACCGGAAAACTTCGACGAGACGCTCCCGCGGCTCGAAAAGGTGCTGAAACTCTCGGGACCACTTCTCAAACGAGATCAATTCCGAGAACTAAAGGACATTGTCATTTCTCATCTCGACCGATTCCGCGCCAACCCCGGGGTCAAACTCTTCTTCAAGAAAGGACTCGCCTGCGGCAACAAAGAAACCGAAGAGATCATCCGATCCAAGGGAGGGATACTCTAAATGGGCGATCCGAGAATTCAGGGCCGCGAAGCGGCGCGCAATTTCCTCACGGCGGTCGACGAGAACATCAAACAGCGCGGTTACGACTTCGCCGCATCGTTCTTCGCCCTCTGGAAGGCACTCAAGATGTACGGCGAAGAGAATGACGCCGTCCAGAAATCGGTCGAAAAGTTGATGGAGATATTCCGCTTCTTCTTCAAGACCCTTCCCACCATCACCTTCGGCTACAACGGCACCGATGTCGTCATCAACGAACAGCGGCTCAAGGGACGGCGCGGCGGCGAGGATTATCTGGAGATGCTCACGCAGATATTCATCTCGCTCTATGTCGGGGAGATCGAATTCTCCTCGTCGGTCACCGCGCGCGACCTCGTCGTCTTCTGCCAGCTCACCCGCAACATCACTCCGGGAACGCCGGGCACCGAAGAGGGTTTCCATAAGCTGGAACAGGAAGTGGCGGCGCGCATCCCCTCGATCCGTATAACGGTCTACAATCCGGCGCTCGACCAACTGCCTCCCATCATAGACAAGCCGCAGAAGGCGCGGCAGGTCTATCGCAACCTCGTGACCGACTACGCCCAATTCCGGAAGAAGGCTTCCCAGAAACAGCCGCTCCCCCTGAAAAAGGCGACCCGCGGCGTTCAGCACCTCGTTGACCTTCTCCTCGACACCGAAGAGGACAGCCAGTGGACCCACCTGCTCTTTCTCGCGTCGCTCGACAGTTACCAAAAGCAATACCTCGCCACCCACGCGACGAACACCGCCATTCTCGCCCTCGCGACGGCGGTGCGGCTCGGCGTTCCCAAGCGGCGTCTCTCGACCGTCGGCATCGCCGCCTATCTGCACGACCTCGGCATCCCCGAAGAGGACCAGCGCGACATGAAGAACTCTCATCCCGAGACCGGCTTCGCGATACTGAGCCGCCTCAACTCGCTCAACTTCTCGATGATGGAGGCGGCAGTCGCTGCCGCGTCGCACCACGAGACCTACGATTTTCGCGGCCTCGTACAAGGATCGGAAACCGGCGCCTATGCGACGCCGGTCGTCGAGATAATCAAGGCCTGCGACTACTACGACATCGCGACCCGCTGGTGGCCGTGGAACCCCGGCAAGCCGCTCTCCCGCGTCCAGGCGATCGAACGGATATTCGAAATGACCGCCAAGAAGAAGGCCTTCTCGCCGTCGGCCGCCAAAGGCCTCTACGCGGCGCTCGGCATCTATCCGCCGGGACAGCTGCTCCGCGTCAACACGAAGCGCGCGCTCGCCTGCTCGATCGGCGGTTTCTACACCAGCTACGACGAGGCGCGCGTGATACTGCTCTCGGATCAGATGGAGTACAAGGGTTACGCCGATCTCAACGCGGCGGCTCTCTCGCACCTGCCGGCGGAACAGCACTACCGTATCCCGCCGCGCACCTACCAAGCGATATTCCAGAGCTTCCAAGTGACCGTTTGAGAACTCGCCCCGTGCGTTATCGCACAGCCTCTTTTCTTGACAATGCCCTCTTGTTTTGCAAGGTTCCCTTCTGTTTCGACAGCAATCTCTGAGCAGGTGACGAAAGATGACGCGAACCCTCGGCATAGACATCGGTTCGGTGAGCGTCAAGGCGTGCCTCATGGAAGCGAACGGGGATCGCCGCTCTGCGGTCATCACCCACGACGGAGATCTCGAGACAGCGCTTTCAGAGGCGTTCGGACAGGTGGGAGCCCGCCACGGGGACTCGCCTCTCTCGATGGTGACCGGCGGCACCGGCAGAAAGCGCTTGCGTCTTCCCGATCTCATCGCGCCGCTCGCCATCGAGGCGGGGATCGCGGCACTGGGGATACGCCCCCGCGCCGTCGTCTCAATGGGCGGCGAGGACCTCGTCGTCTATCTCCTTAACGATGCAGGGCATATCCAGACATCCTACGCCGGCAACAAGTGCGCATCAGGCACCGGAGAATTCTTTCGTCAGCAGTTGGGACGGATGGCGCTCTCGCTCGAAGACCTCGATCACGCGGTCGCCGGAGCGAAGGTGGTCAATCTCTCGTCGCGATGTTCGGTCTTCATGAAGTCCGACTGCACCCATCGTCTCAACAAGGGAGAGGCGACCCGCGGAGACATTGCGCTGTCGCTCTCGAAGGTGATGGCTGACAAGGTTGCCGAGTTCCTGCTCAAGGCTCGCGTCAGCGATGGCGAAGTGCTCCTCATCGGCGGCGTGACGCGCAACCGGCACATCGTCTCCTTCCTCCGCGAACGATATCCTCAGATCACCTTCCTCGTTCCCGAAACGGCCCCCTACTTCGAGGCCTTCGGCGCCGCGATCGCCGCTCGCTCCGGCGGAGTGCCCTTGCCGGAGGAACGCGGTCTCATGAAAGCGCGGAATCACACTGATTACGGTTTCTATCAGCCGTTCGACAGCAGTCGCGACCGAGTGACCTATCACGCGGCGCGACGCGGAACGCCGCGCGCCGACGCGACCTACATCCTCGGGATAGACGGCGGCTCGACCACCACCAAAGCGGTCCTGATGGACAGCGACACCATGGAGATAGTCGCCGCTCACTACGGCCGCACCCACGGCGACCCGGTGAAGGCGCTCAAAAAGTCGCTCCGCGAAATACGGACTCAGATCGGCGACCTGAAGCCGCGCATCGTCCTCGCCGCAACGACCGGTTCCTCGCGCGAACTGCTCGGCGTCTTTGCGGGAACCGACGGGGTCTACAACGATATCATCGCCCATGCCGTCGGCACCGCCTAATTCGTACCCGACGTGGACACCATCTTCGAGATCGGCGGACAGGACGCGAAGTATGTGCTCCTCAACAACGGTGTTCCGATAGACTATGCGATGAACGAGGCCTGTTCGGCGGGCACCGGTTCCTTTCTCGAGGAATCAGCGGCAGGCGACCTCGACATCGCCCGCGCCGAAGACATCGGACCGGTCGCCCTCCAGGCGCAGGCACCGCTCAAGTTCGGAGAACACTGTTCCGCCTTCATCAACAGCGACATCCGCAAGGCTATCCAGCAGGGTGCCGAACGGAGCGACATCGTCGCCGGCCTCGTCTTCTCGATCGTATCGAACTACCTCAACCGCGTCGTCGGCAACCGCTCGATCGGCGATCGCATCGCTCTGCAGGGCGGCGTCGCAAAGAACCCTGCCGTTCCGCTCGCGTTCGCCCAACTGCTCGGCAAGAAGATAGCGGTACCGCCCGACCCGGAACTCATGG
>CAYNMQ010000016.1:0-16098 GCA_964398245.1 uncultured Spirochaetales bacterium
CGCGACATGGACTGCTACTGCGCGAAGGAAGGGGTGTGCCCGTTCGAGGGGTTGAGGAAATGAAGGAGTGTTCATCAATGAAAAGACATGTGATACCCGGGGGCGGCGGTGCCGCCCCCATACTCATGCTTTTCCTGCTCCTCGTTGTCGCTTGTAACACTTCAAACTCGGTCCCCACCGATGATGCCACCACCCTCTGTGCCGGTCGGTGCGGGATGGTAGAGGGTGTTCAGTGCGGTCCGTGCGGCTACGGATACGCCTGCAACGAGAAGGGCTACTGCGTGGAGATAGAGGGGAATGAGAGCGAGAGTGTTGGGAGGAGTGAGGAAGAATCTTCCCCTGACGAAGAGAAAGATGAACATCCCGATACCGACTGTCCCGATCTGCGGGTATACGAGAATGTGAAGAAGGCGGGCTTCCCGTTCAAGGATCGGAACGGCAAGATAACCTTCTGCCGTCCGGGGTGCGACACACCGACCGAGAACGACCCACAGTGCGTGAGGAACATTATGGAGTGGCAGAATTGGAGACACTACTCAGACTATCTTTCGGGGAAGAATGGAATAGGCTACAACTATCCGGAGTGTTATCCGTGGCCCTGTGTGTTACCCGGGGTAAAGGCCCAAAAGATTTCTTATAGCCCCTGTGATCGTGATCTTACTTCGGCTGCGTTCCAAGCAGATATGGGAACGCTCTATGATCTGCGGGTTGAGAAAGAACACATCGGCATAGAGATGTACAACGCGGTTTCGATGAGGACCTTGCTCTATAGCATAGAGAAAGATGAGTTTATGGTCATCTCTGCGAGTGGAACGAGTAGCGGATATAAAAACGAAAGATTCATTTTTTACTTAACGACAAACGATCCTAACATTTATCGAGACGAAGGATTGGGCTTGTCCTACATTCTCTCGGCGAAGAAAACTGCCACCGGCTACCGCTATGAAGTCATCTACGATGACGAAGAGCACATGGCGTGGTTTTCGCGTCCGCCGCTGGTAGGCGACCAGTGGGTGGTGCTCAATGTAGAGCACCGCGCGACGGGGAAGAACGAGGTGGTGTACTCGAAGGTGGACGAATGGAACTGGCGCCCGCTCATCTACAGCAAGGTCTATGAAGGGAATGTGGTGAACAACTATCTGACCTTCATCAACAGCAATCGAGAAATCTATGTCTGCGACTTGGAGAAACTCCCCTACGATCCGGCGAAGGAGTGCATCCGGATAGATCGGGACGGGGAGAATCCCTATCGCCCGCGACTCAACGAGGAGAACAAGAACCAGTTAGTCTACTCTACTGGTGTTAACGGATTTGTGTTGACGCTGGTTGATATCTCGAAGAATCCTCCCGTATACGAAGACATTTCGATAACTCCTTCCGATCCTCAATCAATTCTTGTGGGAGCAGAACAGTGGAAAGGGAATGTGCTCCTGTATGTAGAAACCTTTATGCCGCCCAATGAGACCACGCGTAAAGACTACAAAGCCTGCTTCTACCGCATTGACACGAAGAAACAGTACTGCCCGACGACTCCGAGTTTCAAAGACGGCCGTTACGACATGGGGTTCAACTCCTTCGATGGGAACTACCAACTTTGGAAGGCGCCCGCCAGCATCAATGCCCGTTTTCGCGACATCCAGTGCTACTGCGCGAAGGAAGGGGTGTGCCCGTTCGAGGGGTTGAGGAAGAAACTCTTTCCTTGGCCCACACTAAACATCATTTTTCCGCATGAGGAAAAAGGGGTTCCTCAGAGAGAGGCTCCCCTTTGTGTTGACTTCCTCCGGCGACGCTCTTAGAATGAGCCGTTCCGAATCAACAAGAGAAGGGAGGTTCCCATGGTGCGGTACGGACTTACACTCGGTGCGGCGCTTCTATTCGTCATCGCCTGCGGCGGCGGCGGCCATAAGTGCCCCGAAGGATACCACTGGGACGATTCGACCGGCCAGTGCGAGATAGACACGAACATTCCCGACGAAGAACAGGATCACGACATCATAAGGGACGACGCGGCGATGCCCGATGAGGATGTCAGCGACGAGGATACGCTCATTCCTGACGCCGACCAATACACCGGCCCGTGCCTCTTTGCGGAAGAAGGCGGCCTTATTGTCTTCGACATCACGCTCCACACCATCACCTTCGGTCCGATAACTGTCGGCGGCGTGAGCAACGACAGCCTCGTCAAGGGTGAACTCTGGGCACAGGACGAGACGACCAAGAGCGAATTCAAAGTGGCGGAACTCTCCCCCACGCTCACCGGAAAGACGGTCCACCTCGCGCCGGGCACCTACAGTTTCTTCTATCGCGGACCCAAGGCACAGCAAACCGATCCTGACCATACCGCGGTGCTTATCTCCCAGCATGTCACAGTCGCCGGAACCATGACTTTGCCGCTCGACCTGCCGCTCGTCACCATCTCAGGTTCCGTGACCAAGAACGGCGCCGCGTTCCCGGCGCTTACCGGAGCCGCCGCCACCGAGACCAAGGTGACGCTCCAGAGCGGCACCTACTCCTTCGAGATACCCTACACCAGTTTCGCCGATTTCACCCTCACGGTGCCCAAAGGAACCTACACCGCCTCTTTCTCGGGGCATCTGAGCGACGGCGCCCCCGCCTTCTACGCTAAGTTCCGCTCGGGGAACACTGCGATTACGGTGGACAGCGCCGCGAGCGTGCCGCTCGATATCGTCACCGCCACGGTGAACGGGAATGCCTCGATCGATGGAGTGGCGCTCTCGGGCGGCATGCTCGCCATCGTCAAGGATCCGCCGCTCGAGCCGCTTTCGGCGATCCTCGTCGGCAACCTCGGCTCCTCGACCACCTACAACACCGAGATCATCGCGAACGAAGGCATCACCTATACCGTCATCTATCTCGCCAAGCAGGAGGATTACCCTTACAGCATGATACGCCTGACCCAGTGGAGCGAGTTCTCCCCCGCCACGACGGACAGCGTGGTCCTCGATTTCGGTCGGGTGAGCGGCACGATATCGTTCAAGACGGCGGGAGGTCCCTTCCCCGCGCTCACCTTGTGCCAGCCGACCGAGGCGCAGTGCACCCGCGGCCGCCTCAAGGCGATGAGCATGGCGAGCGGCACGGTCATCCTCAAGGAACTCGGCGCTTCGGGCGACGACTATACCTATTCGGCGCTCCTCGTCCGCCGGCAGAAGGTCTGCAAAGACCCTGAGTGCACCGACTTCGACTACACGCCGCAACCGTTCTCGCTCTACTTCGAGAGTTACTTCAACGACATCGCCGGCATGACCAACTACCTTCCCTTCACCACGAAGGTGAGCGTGAACAGCATAGACGCGTTCCAGTTCGTGAGCGGATCCGACTTCACCACCGAGATGCAACTCGATATCGTGGTGAGCCCCGTGACCGTATCGGGGACCGTCACCTTCGAGGGCTCTCCTGTCTCAGGCGCCACGGACGACATGCTCTTCATCCGTGACACGACGACGCAAACCGAAACGCCGGTCGTCAACCTCGGCTCCCTTTCGGGCGGCACCTATTCATTTATGGCGCCCGCCGGAACCTATCATGTCGTCTACAAGGGTTCTCACCTCTTCGGCTATGACCAGCGGGGTACCATCAGCACCGATCTCTCGATCGGCACCAGCGACATTTCGGGAAAAACGCTCGACATCGGTGCCGCGAAGATACAACTCAATTTCACCGTCAACGGCGGCTCGGTCGCCGATTTCGTCGCCGCACACCCCGCCATTACCGGCTACGACTTCTCGGCGGCGAACGACAAGAACACCCTCGGCAACTCGGCGATCACGCCGGTCGCGGCGGAACCGTACCCCTACTTCAAACTGCTCAAAAGTTCGGCATGGGACATCTATCTCAACCTGTATGTGACCGAAGGAACCGAAACCTCTGTCTTCCGTTTCCCGCTCGCCCAACTCACCAATGTGAGCGGTGACACGATGGTGCAAAAGGCGCTCGCCATCGTTCCCTTCGAGGCGGGGCTTTCCGCCAATGGCGCTTCGGTGAACGGGAGCGGCGCCTCACGCGCGCTCCTCGAGATCACCGGCGACACCCGCGCCAAGGTTTTCTTCCCGCCGACCGGCAACGCGCATCTGTTCCTTTCGCCCGCGACCTATGCGAACCCGAGTCCGCAGATGACGCTCGGGAGCGGATTCGACGCCGCCCAGCGCATTATCACCAACTGCCTCTTCGTGAGCGAGTAGGTTATGCACACGCTTGCCTCTCTCTGGCGCTCCCTCTTTGCCCCCTACCCGCTCCTTGAATACCCGGCCCGCCTCCTTGCCGTCCTCGCGTTCGCCTATCTCCTCTACTTCATCGGCAGGCACTATATTCTCAAAGCGATCGCCTATGTGACGAAAAGGAGCAGCGTTTCGTGGGACGATATCCTGTTCGAGAAACGCGTGTTCCATGCGCTCATCCACCTCATCCCCATTCTCGTCGTCTATACCGCGGCGCCGCTCTTTCCTGCCATCGAAACGGCGATCCGGCGAAGCATGATCGCGCTCGCGCTTCTTGTCGGCGCGCTCTTTGCGGCACGCCTGCTCCGCTCGCTCGAGGCGATCTACGAACGCTCCGATTTCTCCAAAGGGCGTCCCATCAAGGGCTTCTTCCAGATAGCGATCATCGTCGTCTATCTCGTCACCGCCATCCTCATGGCGGCGGTGCTCATGGGCAAATCGCCGGTCCTCATTCTCTCGGGACTCGGCGCGCTCAGCGCGGTGCTCATGCTCATCTTCAAGGACGCCATCCTCGGGTTCGTCGCGAGCCTCCAGATGGGGCTCACCGGATCGGTGCGGCAGGGCGACTGGATCTCTATGGAAAGCCGCGGGGCCGACGGCGAGGTGCTCGACATCTCGCTCTACACGGTGAAGGTGCGCAACTGGAACAACACCATCACCTACATCCCCACCCAGAAATTCCTCGACGAAAGTTTCACCAACTGGCGCGCGATGCAGGAAAGCGGAGCACGGCGCATGGCACGGTCGGTGCCGCTCGACGCCGCGTCGGTGACCCTCCTTTCTCCTGAGGACCGTACGCGGCTCGCCGCCGATCCACAGATAGGTCGGTTCGTGCAAAAGGCGCTCGAAGAAGCGGCTGGCGAAACGACCAATCTCACCCTCTTCCGCAAGGCGTTCTCATCCTTCCTCCACGAACATCCGAGCGTGCGCTCCGATCTTACCCTCATGGTGCGGACGCTCGAACCGACGCACACCGGTCTGCCGCTCCAGATATACCTCTTCACGAATACGACCGTCTGGGAAGAGTTCGAGGCCATCCAGAACGAACTCGTCGAAACGATGGTCGCGCTTCTTCCCCGCTTCGGACTCAGGCTTCTTCAAATGCCTTCGGGCGGCGATATCCGGAACCTGAAAACACCCTGATTCAGAACGCCCTCCAGATCTGATCGAGGATAAGGTCCCGTTCCGGGACGAGGTATGCCTTTTTCGGCGAATGAAGAATGAGCGTGACGAGGTAGATCTTCCCGCTCTGGGCACGCAGAAGCCCCGACACCGCCGCAACGAACGAGAGACTTCCCGTCTTGAGGCGTGCCTGCGAGCGGTAGTCGGCCTTCACCTTCTTCACCGTTCCCTCCTCGCCCGCCACCGGCAGGGTCGCGAAGAAGTCGGGCATCGTGTAGGCGTAGGCATATTCCTTCTTGAGGAGATCGATGACGAACCCGGGCGTGAGGAGATTCTGGTTCACCGTTCCGAGACCGCAGGCATTGATGATGTCAGGTTCGACCCCGGTCAGGCCCTTGGCATACTCCTTGAGAATGGCGAGTCCCGCGCGGTGATCCTTCTTCTTCTCGAGGCCGATCGCATACATGATCGCGTCGGCGATGAAGTTGGTGGACCAGCGGTTCATATAGGTGAGGATGAGGAAGAGCTCGCGGCTCTCGTGCGTGTAGCGGATGCCGTCGGCGGCCTCGAAGAGGCTGTCATCGAGCCGCGCGCGGTCAGGTACCACATCCTTCGCTTGGAACATGAAGTACATGAGCGTATCGACATAGTGACGGAGCGGGTCCCATATCTTCCGCTCCTTGCGGACCCCTTCTTTGAGATCGGCGCCGATAGTGCCCGAAACGGTGAGTTTCGTGCGCCCGTTGCTGCTCTCCGATGTTATCTCGATCTTCTTTTCTTTTCCCTTGACCGTCATCACCTCCCCTTCGAGGATGAAGTGACGTCCCGGCGTCGAGATGAAGACCTGCGCCTTTTCCCCCTCTTTCCCCGGCAGAAAAACGAGTTCGACGGCGTTGTAGTTGAGTGCGAACGGCGAGAGGTAGGCGTTATACGCACGCCCTGTTCCGTCGTTGCCGCTCATGGGGACGGAGCCTTTCTCGCCGTAGGCGTAGTCGTCGGCGACGACCCGCGCGATGAACTGCACGCCGCGATTGCGCAGTTCGTTCGCGACGAGCCATAGTTCCTCCATGACCATCGTCGGGTCGCCGAGCGTCTTCATGTAGAGCGTCGCGGTCTCGGGCTTGTAGAAGAACTTCGTCTTGAAGGTGTAGTTGCGGCCGAGATGGGTGAGCGCGGCGCCGGTGGTGATGAGTTTGACATTGGAGGCGTACGGAAAGGCTTTGTCACGGTTGTGCGCGAGGACCTCTTTCCCCGCCGCGATGTCGTAGAGGACGAGTCCGACCTCCTCCGGCGCGAGGATGCCGAAATCAGGGACGAATGCGGTTGGCGCGCTCTGCCCGTAGAGGAGCGCGGTCGCCAGAAGAACTGTCAGGAAAAGCGCCTTCATCGTGCCGCGCGGTTGTTCGTCCGGTGTTCGCGGAGCCACTCGCGGATCTTGGTCACGATCATGTCTATCGCGACGACATTCTCGCCGCCCTCGGGAAGGACGAGGTCGGCCCACTTCTTCGCCGGCTCAACGAACTGGGCGTGCATCGGCTTGACCGTCTCGTAGTACTGTTTGCGTATCTGTTCGAACTTCCGGCCCCGCACTTCGATGTCACGCCGGATGCGCCGGAAGACGCGGATGTCGGGATCGGTGTCCACGAATATCTTGATATCGAACAGGTCGCGTATCTCCTTGCGGTGGAAGGTGAGGATCCCTTCGACCACGATGATGTCGGCCGGATCGATCCGGTCGACCTCCGCCAACCGTCCGTGACGCACGAAATCGTAGAGCGGCTTATCGATCGCCTCGCCCGCGACGAGGCTCTTCAGTTGCCGGTGAAAGAGGTCGAAATCTATCATGTCGGGGTGGTCGTAGTTGAGGTTCTCGCGTTCCTCCGGGGAAAGGTGGCTGAAGTCCTTGTAGTAGGAATCCATCTCGACGATGGCCACCGTCTCCTGCGGTGCCATCGCCGCCTTGATATTGTGCGCGATGGTCGACTTTCCCGAGCCGGTCCCTCCGGCGATACCGATGACGAGCGGCATGGCATCCTCCCCGCCGTTGTTCGCGATACTATAGCTCGACCGGGATGCGTTTTCAATTTTTAGCGCACGGGGCCTTGCCCGACGGAACGGTAAAAGGGAGAAAAGGCCCCGCCGCCGATACCCCGGTTCAGCTCTTTCCGCGCAGGAGTTCGCGGACGGTGATGCGGCCATAGTCCCAGAAGGTCCAGAAGAGACTGCGGAAGTCGAGGTTGCTGAAGAGGTTGTCCCAGACGCCGGCGGGGAGCATCGCCGGGATACAGCCATGGGCGTATTCGAGCATCCAACTGTCGCCTTCGATGCGGTAGCCCTTGGCCGACCGCGCCTTGAGTGTCGCATGGTCGCCCGGCTTGAAGACCGTCTTTTCGATGTCGCCCTCGACATAGACCCACATCTCTCCCTCGAGCATGAGGTCGTGGACGGTGGCGAAGTAGCGCCCCGAGTGTCCCTCGGTGCCGATGGGCGATCCGAAGATGATGAGGTACTCGGAGAGCGACGCGTAGAGTATCGTCATGGTGCCGAGCGCGCCGTTGGCCGAGTTGAGGACCCAGCGCTGCTTCTTCTCGATGCGGCCCGGCCAGCGGGCGTCGATCATGTCGATAAGCGTCTCGAACCGTTCTTGACGCGGCACATCGAGCGCGGCGGCCTCGCGAGCGATCTCGTGCAGTTCGGCGGCGGTGAAAAGGTGCGACATCGGGGCCTCCGCATGGGTGTTCGGGTGGTTTCCGGTCGCGCCATACTAGCGGTGCGGGCGCCGGTTGGCAAGATATTTCTCCCGGCGCACTTTTTTTTGCGTTTTGGCGTCCGGCGTGCTAGGGTTGCCGCGTAACCGGTTTTTTTATCGTTCTTGAGTCGGAGGTCATAATGGCGGCGAAAGGCTATGTCGAGATCTCGGTCGAAGGGTGCAAGGGATGCGGTCTCTGCGTCCACTACTGCCCCGTGAAATGTCTCGATCTGAACATGTCCGACACCAACTCCTACGGTCTGCACTACGCATACCTCAAGGAGCCGGACAAGTGCATCGGCTGTGCGAACTGCGGGGTCATCTGCCCCGACGCGGCCATCACGGTGTATCGGAAGAAGAACTAACGGCATAGATGGAGGAACGCTGTGGCTGATCTGAAGTTCATGAAAGGGAACGAGGCGCTCGCCGAAGCGGCGATCCGCGCCGGCATGCACGCCTATTTCGGCTACCCCATCACCCCGCAATCGGAGGTCGTGGAGTACCTCGCCCGCGAGGAGCCGAAGCATAAATATGTCCTGTTGCAGGCCGAATCGGAAGTGGCCTCGGCCAATATGCTGTATGGTGCTGCAGGGGCCGGCGGCCGCGTCATGACAACAACCAGTTCCCCGGGATTCTCCCTCATGCAGGAGGCGGTCTCCTATATCGCCTGCGCCGAACTGCCGACGGTGTTCGTCAATGTCCAGCGCGGTGGCCCCGGGCTCGGCACGATACAGGCGTCGCAGGGAGACTACTTCCAAGCGGTCAAAGGCGGCGGTCATGGCGACTACCGCAACATCGTGCTCGCGCCGAACAGCGTGCAGGAGATGGTGGACCTCACGGTGCTCGCCTTCGATCTCGCCGACAAGTATCGCGGCCCGGCACTCATCCTCACCGACGGCGCCATCGGCCAGATGATGGAGAAGGTGGTCCTTCCCGATCCGCGCCCCTACCGCCCCCCGATCGATTATCGCAAGGACAAGCCATGGGCGACGATGGGCAAGACGCCCGATCGCGAGCGCAACATCATCACCTCGCTCAACATCCAGTCGGAGCAGATGGAGGCGGTCAACCAGCGTCTGCAAGCCAAATACCGGGAGATCGAGGCCAAGGAGGTCCGTTTCGAGGCCTATCACGCCGATGACGCCGAGATCGTGCTCGTCGCCTACGGCGTCACGAGCCGGATCACCAAGAAGGTCGTTGACCTCGCACAGGCCGAGAAGCTCAAGGTCGGGCTCATCCGTCCCATCACGCTCTGGCCCTACCCGACCAAGAAACTCGAGGAACTGGCGGCAAAACCGTCCATCAAGTTCTTCATGTCGGTCGAGATGAGCTGCGGCCAGATGGTCGAAGATGTGCGCCTCGCGGTGAACGGCCGCAAGCCGGTCCACTTCTACGGCCGTCAGGGAGGCATCATCCCGACCGCCGAGGAGGTACTCGAGGTCATCAAGAAACACCTGAAGGAGAAGTGAGATGAAAGAAGGATACGAGATCATCTATCAGCGTCCTAAGACGCTCCTTCCACGCCGTATGCACTACTGCCCCGGCTGTTTCCATTCCACGCTCCACAAACTCATCATGGAGGTCGTCGAAGAGATGGGCATCCAAGAGAAGACGATCGGCGTCTGCCCGGTCGGCTGCTCGGTCTTCGCCTACGACTACATGGATATTGATATGCAGGAAGCGGCACACGGACGCGCCGCGGCGGTGGCTACCGGCATCAAGCGGATGCACCCCGACAAGGTCGTCTTCTCCTATCAGGGCGACGGCGATCTCGCCGCGATCGGCACCGCCGAGACGATCCATGCTTGTAACCGGGGAGAGAAGTTCACCTTCTTCTTCGTCAACAACGGCATCTACGGCATGACCGGCGGACAGATGGCTCCCACGACGCTCGAGAACCAGAAGACCTCCACCTCTCCGTACGGCCGCGATCCCAAGAAGGTCGGCTGGCCGCTCAAGATGGCGGAGCTGGTAGGTCAACTCGCCGGTGTCGCCTACGCGGAACGCCTCTCGCTCAACAACCCTGCGAATGTCCGCAAAGGCAAGAAGTCCATCCGTAAGGCCTTCGAGATACAGCTGCAGGGGCTCGGCACCACCTTCCTCGAGTTCGCCTCCAACTGCCCCTCCGGATGGAAGTGCACCCCGGTCCAATCGCTCGATTGGATCGGCAATCAACAGACCAGTTACTATCCGCTCGGGGTATTCAAGGATGTCACCGCGGCGCAGGCCGCGAAACCGCAGTAAGAGTAAGGAGGAACGGACCATGTTACAGGAGATGATATTCGCCGGCTTCGGCGGTCAAGGGGTCCTTTCGATGGGCAAACTGCTCGCCTACGCCGCGATGAAGGAGGGAAAGGAGGTCAGCTGGATGCCCTCCTACGGCCCCGAGATGCGCGGCGGCACCGCCTACGCCATGGTCAACATCAGCGACGAGCAGATATCGTCGCCGGTCGTGCACGCCTACGATGTCGTCGTGGTGTTCAACCTTCCTTCTCTCAAGAAGTTCGAGCCGAAGGTCAAGAAAGGCGGCATCCTCATCTGGGAAAGCTCGGTCATCAAGGAGGCGCCGACCCGCAAAGACATCAAGGTCTATGGCGTTCCGGCCATCGAGAAGGCCTCGACCGTGCTCAACGAGGTGAAGGTCATGAACATGATCACCCTCGGCGCGCTCATCAAGGTAGCCCCGATCGTGAAGGCCGACACGCTTCTCGAGGCGCTCAAGGACACGCTCCCGCCGCGCCACCACGATATGATCCCGATAAACAAGAAGGCGATCGAGCTCGGCATGAGCCTCGTCTGAAGGACCGCCTCCGCGCCTGCGCGGGCACCGCGAAAAATTTGACCTCCCCCCTCTTTCGGGTATAGTTCGTTCGGCGATTTTACTGTGGTTCGCACACGCGTATGCTCATGACCATGGAGGAACCCATGCGCTCTTACGGAATCGAACGGAAAGGCCCCGCGGTATCGGTGCAGCTGTCAGGACGGATAGACAACGAGGGCGGCCCGGTGTTCCAAGAGGCGCTCGACAAAGCGTTCGCCCTCAATCCCTCCCGCATCTCGCTCCATCTCGGCGAGGTCACCTTCATCAACTCGGCCGGCGTCGGAAAACTGCTCCTGTTCTACAAGCAGGTCCGCAACCGGAACGCCGAGATCAACATCGCCGGCATCAATGACGAGGTGTTCACCCTCTTCAAGGCGATACGGCTCGATAAATTGATACCGATCGAGAAGTGACGATGGCGAACTTCCGCCTCTCCGGAGACAAGGCGTTCATCGGCGGCGACCTCACCGTCGGCTCTGCGGCGGCTCGCAAGAACTTCCTCGTCCCCCTGTCCTCGGTGCGGCGCACGGAGATCGTCGTCGATCTCCGCGGGCTCGAGATGTGGGACAGCTCGGCACTGCAACTGTTCCTCGCATGGATGAGAGGGAATCCCGGCATGGCCGTCACCTGGCGCAATATGCCGCCCGACTTCGCCGAGGATCTCCGCATTACCGGTCTCGCGAACTTATTCAACGGGGCATCTCATGGGCAGTAAGACGATCCTGATCGTTGACGATTCGGCCACCCTGCGCGCGTCGGTGAACTTCGTGCTGACGGAGGCCGATTACACGGTGGTGCAGGCGAAGGACGGCCTCGACGGCCTCGCGAAGCTGCGCGACCTGCAGGCGGCAGGGACCAAGCTCGACATGATCATCACCGACATCAATATGCCGAACCTCGACGGCATCGGGTTCATCAAGGAGATCAAGAACAGCGAATACCGTTATGTGCCCATCCTCGTCCTCACGACCGAGGCCGAGAACGCCAAGAAGATGGAGGGCAAAGCGGCGGGGGCCTCCGGCTGGCTCGTGAAGCCGTTCAAACCGGAACAGCTCTTGTGGGTCGTCAAGAAGTTCGTCCGGTAGGAGCCTCATGATCGGCAAGAACGGACTGTACCGCATCTTCGTGGAGGAATCGCGCGAACTGCTCGCCGCGTTCGAGAACGACCTCCTCGAGTGCGAAAAGGACCTCCACAACGCCGAGATCATCAACCGCATCTTCCGGTCGGCACACACGCTCAAGGGAAGCGCCGGCATGGTGGATTTCCCGCTCCTTGCCGAGTTCACCCACGAGATCGAGAACATCCTCGCCCGCATGAGGAGCGGCGAACTCAAGATATCGAAGAAACTCGTCTCCTCGCTCCTTTCGGCGGCCGACATCCTCAAACGGCTCATCGAGCAGCCGCCCGGAGAGACGCCCAAGGCGCTCGAGGAGGAGACGCGGCAGGCGGCCGAGGCGCTCCGACGGTACCACGGGGTGGAGACCGCTGCCCCGGAGACCCGGCCTTCGAAAGGAGCGGCGGACAAGGAGACGCAGGAAGAGCGTTATGTCTCCATCATCATGAAATTCCGCCCCGACATCTATGCGTCGGGCGTCGATCCGCTGCTTCTGCTTCGAGAGGTGCGCGAAGCGGGCGAGATCATCCGCGTCCGCTGCGAGATCGACGCGATTCCGCCGCTCGACCGCATACAGCCGGACATTTGCTATCTCGCGTGGGAACTCGTCCTGAAGACCGCCAAGCCGCTCTCGGCCATAGAGGACATCTTCATTTTCGTCCGCGAGGACAACACCATCGTCGTCGAGGATGTCACCGGCCGCTTCCGTGAGGGGGTCGACCTCGGCTATGCGGAGAAAAAGCTGGGCGAGATCCTCGCGGAAGAGGGCATCGTGGCTCCTCAGGAGATCGAAGAGGTCTTCAAGGATCAGAAACGCGCCGGCGAGATGCTCGTCGAGAAGAAGAAGATCCCCTCCCATGTGCTCGACGAGGTGCTCCGCCGCCAACAGCGATCGAAGGAACTCACCAAGACCTCGACCCTGCGCGTCGACACCGGGAAACTCGACAAGCTCGTGAACCTCGTCGGAGAGATGGTCATCGGCGTGGCGCGGATGACGCAGATCGTCCAGTCGGGCCCCCTCTCGCACAACCGCGACATCAACGATACCCTCGACCGCCTCGAGCGCATCAGCCACGATGTGCAGGAACAGGTCATGCGGGTCCGCATGATCCCCATCGAAGCGACCTTCCGCCGCTTCCAGCGCATCGTCCGCGACATCGCGGCCGATCTCGACAAGAAGATCAGCCTGTACATGAGCGGCACCGAGACCGAGCTCGACAAGACGGTCATCGAGATGATAGACGACCCCCTCCTTCACCTCGTCCGCAACGCCGCCGACCACGGCATCGAGCCTCCCGACGAACGCATCAAGGCGGGGAAACCGCCCGAGGGAAGCATCTGGCTGCGCGCCTACCAGCAGGAGGGAAAGATCGTCGTCGAGGTCGAGGACGACGGGCGCGGTCTCGACCGGGAACGCATCGTCAAAAAGGCCGTTCAGACGGGCATCGTCCCGAAAGGCACCGACCTCACGGAGCACGAGGCGTACAACCTTCTGTTCGCCCCCGGATTCTCGACCGCCGACAAGGTCACCGAGCTGTCGGGACGCGGCGTGGGGCTCGATGTGGTCAAACGCAATGTCGAGAAGCTCCGCGGCAACATCGAGGTCTATTCCGAAAAGGGGACCGGCACCCTCTTCCGCATCAAACTGCCGCTCACGCTCGCCATCATAGACGGGATGCGGGTCGCGGTCGGCGATGAGATACTCACCCTGCCCCTCCTCTCCATCGTCGAGGCGATACGGCCGACGCCCGGGTCCATCAAGACCATCGAGGGGAAGGGAGAGCTCGTCGCGTTCCGCGGCGAGTATCTGCCGCTCATCCGGCTCCACGAAGTGCTCGGGTTCGAGACCGCGGTCACCGATCCTCTCGAGGCGGTCGTCGTCGTCATCGAAGGAAGCTCCCGCTACCTTGCCCTCATGGTTGACGATGTCATCGGCCACCATCAGGCGGTCATCAAGAGTCTCGAGACGAACTTCCGGCGGATCGCCGGCGCGTCGGGGGCCACGATACTCGGCGACGGACGCGTTTCTCTCATCCTCGATGTCCATGGCATAGAGCACCTCGCGTTCGGCAGACGGCGCGCGCCGGAGGAGGCGACCGCATGAGCCCCCTTCTCGCGAAATCGCTACGCAAGAAGACCATCGCGGGAAGCGGGGAAGAGGCGCTTCAGTTCATCTCCTTCAAGGTCGGCGAGGAGACCTTTGCGACGGACATACTCAAGATCCACGAGATAACGACCTTCCGCGATCTCACCCGCGTCCCTTCGCTTCCCCCCTTCATCAAAGGGGTGCTCGACCTCAAAGGGATCGCCGTGCCGGTGCTCGACCTGCGCGAGAAATTCGGTCTCCCTGCGGTCCCCTACACGAAGTTCTCGGTCGTCATGGTCGTGGATGTCGCGGGACGCATCATGGGCATCATCGTGGACGGCGTCGCCGATGTGCTCACGGTGAACAAGAGCGAGATATTGCCGGCGCCGAAGTTCTCGACCACCATAAAGGCGGAGTTCATCAAAGGCATGATCAAGCGCGTGGAAGGGAAATTCACCATCATACTCGACATGGACCGCCTGCTGTCGGAACGCGAGATCGAGATGGTGGAGTCAACGATATGAAGCGCACGACGGAGCCGGCATGAACGAGTTCGCGGACCTTCTTCCCGAGTTCATCGAAGAATCGCGCGACCATCTCACCGCCATGGAGTCCGCGCTCGTCCGGGTGGAGTCCGCCATCCGCGAACAGCGCTTGCCCGACAACGAACTGCTCGACCGTCTCTTTCGGGAGGCCCATGCCGTGTACGGCGGCGCCGAGTTCGTCGGCATCGAACCGCTCGAGGCTGCCGCCGGCGCCCTCGCCGACCTCTTCAACTTCCTCCGCAACGGCGATCTTTCTCTCGACGCCGAGATCGTCGCGCTCTCTTTTCGGGCGATAGACGGCATCCGGTCGGCCACCGAGGATCCCTCCGGTCCGATGAAGGAGACCGCCACCGCCGCCGCGCTCATCAGAAAGGCCATCGAAGAACGACTGCCGGAACGGGTGCGCCGCGCCGCCGCGACGACCCTTTTCCCCGACGCGCCGTCCCTTGGCGTCCGATTCTCGGTGTCGGCCTACGCTCTGGAGCGCAAGACGCGGCGCGGATACTTCTATCTGCTCTCGATAGCGCCGGAGCGCTACGCGGCGACAACGGGAAAGACGATCATCCACCTCTCCGAGACGCTCGCGGCGCTCGGCGAGGTGCTCGACACCGTCTCCGAGACCGGAGCGGACGGCGTTCCGCTTACGCACATGCTCTACCACACCATGCTGGCGCCGGAGGCTCTGCGCCTTTCTTTTCCCGACCTTCCCGTCGGGGCGGTGACCCCCATCTCCCGCGAACGGCTTGATGCGCTCGTCTCCCCCGTGAACGCCGGCGGCGGGAACACCGAGCGTCGTGAGAACGACGGCCCCGAACGGCGGCGGGGAAGGACGCAAGCGCAGGACGCCATGTCCGATACGGCGCCGCGCCCCGACAGCGGACACTCTGTCGACACCGCTCCCTCGCCGGAACCCGGCGCTTTTCCGGAAGCGGAATGGGAACATTGCACCGATTTCGTCACCTTCTTCATTGACCGCGAACTCTACGCGGTCCCCATCTTCCTCGTCCATGACATCAAAAAGATGCTCCCCTGCTCGCGTCTTCCCAACCAGCCGCCGGCGGTGCTCGGCGTCATCAATCTCCGCGGAAGCGTCGTTCCGCTGTTCGACCTGCGCCGCCTTCTCGGCCTGCCGCCGCGCCCGTTCGATCGCAAGACGGTCGTGATCATCCTCGATCTCGGCGGCAAGATGAACGGGCTCGTCGTGGACGCCATCAGCGATGTCGCCACCATCGAGCCACAGGCGAAACAGACGGCGCCTCTCCTCGGGCGCAACATCGCCGCCGATTATGTGAGGTTCATCGGCACCAGCCGCAAGAACGGCGAATTCCTCATCGTGCTCGACATAGAAAAAGTGCTCGCTCCTCTGCTGGCCGACTCATGATAGAGATAAAGAAATTCTCCCTTTCCGACGAAGAATTCAGCAAA
>CAYNMQ010000017.1:0-9557 GCA_964398245.1 uncultured Spirochaetales bacterium
GTCCCAGCCGGCACAGTCGTCGCGGCAGGGGGCGACGCCTTGATAACCGGTCGGCACCGGCATGCAGTCGGCGGTCTGGTTGACCTCGCACACTTCGTCTTCCTCGAGCACCCCGTTGCCGCACCCGGCGGCGACGGCATCTTCATCGCCCGACAGCGTATCGGTGTTCGCTTCGTCGTCCGGCTGTTTGTGAGTCGTCGCATCGTCGCAGGCGACGGCGACGAAAATGGACAAGAGCGCGCAAAGAATAAAACAGTGTCTCATAGTGGGTATCCTCCGTTCAAGATAACACCTCTCATTTTGGGGGAGCAAAAAGTCGGCCTAGTATATGAGCCGAAAAAAAACAGAGAGTTGCGTTACTTGAAGGTGACGAGCGTCGCACCGTCGCCTCCCTGTTCATCCGGGGCGCGTTCGACGGTGACGGGATAGCGTTTTGCGAGGGTCTCAAGGTGAGCGCGGATCGCTTTCTTCAGCGCACCGGTGCCGTGGCCGTGGATGATGAGGAGCGTCATGCTCTTGGCGGCGAAGGCGGCATCTACCGCTTTTTCTACCGCGGCGCATGCCTCCTCGGCGGTCATGCCGCGCACATCGCAGCGCTCCGACCAGCCGGCTTCTGTGGCGACCGGCGCCGCCGTCACTTTCCGCGCCACTTTCTCGTCGCGGACGATGAGGCGTTCTATCGGGATGGAGACCGTTTTGTTGCCGGCGATCACCTCGGCTTTTTTCCCTTTTACGGCGGCGAGCACTCCCTTTATCTTGGTCACCCTGTCGTACACTACCGTTTCACCGGGTCGTATCTCCGCTTCAGAAAGCGGGATTCCCGGGGTTTCGTCGCGTGCCGCCTCGGCGCGCTGGATCGCCTGAGTAAGCGATTCCTTTTCCTTGCGTACCACCGCTATCCGTTCCGCCGCCTTCTTCGCGTCGAGCGTTTCGACACGGCGACGCAGTTCCGCCTCCTCGAGTTCAGTGAGTTTCTTGAGCGCCGCGAGCCGTTCCTTTTCGAAATCGCGCTCCTTGCGCGCCAGTGCCGTGCGGAGTTTCTCTATCTCTGCGTGCCGTCGTTCGATCTCGGCTTGCTCTTTTTCAAGTAATCTCAGGCGCTCTTCGAGTTCCTGTTCTTTTTCCCGGAGCCGGTTGAGGAGCGGTTCGAGCGAACTTTCGCGGCCGAGCAGGAGGTTTTCGAGAGTGGCGACGAATGCCTGCGGGAAACTCATCTGCTTGATGAGGGCGAGCGGGTTGCTGCCGCCGACGAGGTGATACATGAAGCGGTAGGTGGGGGCCCCGCGCTTTTCGTCGAACCCCATGGCGACCGGCACGAAAGCGGGGTCCTCGAGGGCGAGTGCCTTGACCTCGGCGAGGTGTGAGGTCACGAGGGTGAAAGAACCGCGGTCCCGGAGGAACTCGAGGAACGCGCGGGCAATGACGCCGCCTTGTTGCGGATCGGTGCCGCTCGCTATCTCGTCCACGAGGACCAGCGACGATGCATCTGCCCGGTTGGTTATCTCGGCGAGCAGTCGTAGGTGCGCCGAGAACGACGATTCTCCTTCGGCGGCGTCCTGTTGATCACCGAGAACGAGGAACACTTCGGTGAAAAACGGGATGCGCGCCTCCTTCGCCGGTACCGGTATCCCGCGCCGCGCGAGTTCGGCGACGGTGTAGAAGGTCTTGAGCGCGACCGTCTTTCCGCCGGCGTTCGGGCCGCTGATGACCATGAAGTGT
This sequence comes from uncultured Spirochaetales bacterium, assembly GCA_964398245.1. Lineage (GTDB taxonomy): Bacteria > UBP6 > UBA1177 > UBA1177 > JAKLFG01 > CALITV01. The sequence goes on from CAYNMQ010000017.1 coordinate 1,720, forward strand.
TCCCTTTCTTTGAATAGGAAGGTGTTGCGCACCGTCTTTTCTTTCGTCATGAGAAATACCGGCGGATACCATGCCTCGGTGACCTGTGCTCCCTGTGTTTCCGATGCGAATTCAGGAATGGCACACGCGTAGTCGCGCATCCAGCGGTTACGGGCGTAGAGCGATTCGAGGTGAAGCGCGCGACGCATCGCCTCGGCGACGCTCTGCCGTTTGCGCGAAAGGAGGCCGCGCAGTTCGCGGAGCACCTTGCGGATCTCGGCATCCTCCTCGGCGGCGAGCAGACTGAGCCGGTTGTTCTCCTCGACGAGGGGGAGCGGTTCAAGGAATGCCGTTTGTCCCGATCGCGAGAAGTTGTGGATGACTCCCTTGACGATGCGCTTGAACTGCGTCTTGAAGGGGAGCACATAGCGGTCGTCGCGGATGGTGAAGTAATCCTCCTGCAGCATCCCTTCGGTCGCCGGATCCTGTATCATCCGCTTTATCTCGCGGGCGATCCGGGCATGCGTTTCGGTGAGGAGCCGCCGGATGCGCGCGAGTTCGGGGCTCGCTTCGGAAGAGACCTCTCCCTTCTTGTCTCTCGCCTGCTTGATGGTCATCTCGAGCGAAAGGTCGGGCTCCCATCCCTCGAAGCGGAGCGCGATCTCCTTCACCCATGTCTGGCGTCCTACCGCCACCTTCGCGAGCCGTACCTGTTCGAGAAATTCGGCGATGACGCGGTAGTCTATCCCTTCGAGCGGTTCGTCGTGGTCGAAACGGTCGAGGATGGTGCCGACACGGTCGAGGTCAAAGGAGAATATTTTAACGCCTGCGTCGAAGAGGGTCCCCGCTTCGGTAACGGCCCGCAGTTCCCGTTCCGCCTCTTCGCGGGTGAGGGAAGGGAGATCGTGGAGGTAACGCTTCGCCCGCTCCGAGTGACACCCCGCGGCGACGAGGTCGAGTATCTGTTCCCATTCGTGGCGCATACCGGCTCCTCTGTTTGGTTGCGATGCACTCTACCACGGAGGTGGCGGGAGTCAACAGGAGGTCGTTTGACTTTGCCGTTCCGTAGGGGTATAGTCTCTCGAGCGGAGGTGAGGTCATGGTTCGTTCGGCGATCATCGTTGGCGTCACGGTCATCCTTTTCTTTTCGTGTGATACGGGGAAAAAAAGTTCGGGGGACACCGACATTCCGTTGGACGAGCACGAGGTAATACCCGAAGAAGAAACGCTTCCCGATACGGCGGTTGACGGAGAAGGGGAGTCCGCCGCGGAGGATACGCTCGTCGTGAGCGATGAGGGGAGCGAGGAAGAGGAGGACACGATACTGCCTGCCGATGAGGATGAGGTGCTGGTTGACGAGAGCGAACTGCCCGACGCCGACGAGGCGACGCCGGTCCTTCAGGGGTGCCTCACGGGCGATTTCACGCCCTACTTCGGCAACTTCCACTCGCACACCGGCAACTCCGATGGTGAAGGAAACCCCGATCAGGCCTTCGCTTACGCCCGCGACACCGCGAAACTCGACATCCTCGCGGTGACCGATCATCTCGAACAGCTGTACTACTACTACAACGGATTGCCGAGAGACGATTATCAGAAGTGCTGTTAATCGGCGCTTGCAGAATCGGGGCCATCGTTCCTTGCCCTTTGCGGCTACGAATACGGGAGCGGCTTCGAGTTTGACATCCAGAGCGGCCTCGACATCAGCACCGGCCACAGCAATGTATTTTTCAACGATGCGCTCCTGCCGATGGTCCAGACCGATTTCCACGACTACTACGCCTCGGTCGCCGCCTGCCCGCAGTGCATCACGCAGTTCAACCATCCGGGCGACGAAGGGCCCAAACAGACCTTCCACGAGTTCGAGTTCGATCAAAGCATTTTCTTCAAGATGGCCCTTTTCGAGTTCAACGGCGCCGGACCGGTCTGGGATCTTTTCTTCACGGCGCTCGCGGCGGGGTGGTGGCTCTCGCCGACCTTCGATCAGGACAACCACTCGGCGAACTGGGGAACCGCGAACGATCACCGCACCGGCGTGTTCATGGCATCGCTCGATATGCCGTCGCTCTACGACGCCTTCGCCCAGCGGCGCACCTTCGCTACCGAGGACAAGAACGCCGTCATCCGCTTCATGGCGGAGGATGAGTGTTGGATGGGGTCGCGGCTGTCGGGCTTGTCGAGTTATTTCCTGAAAGTCGAGACGAGTGACCCCGACGAGGGCGACACCTTTGCGACGATAGAACTCTATGACCCGTTGAAGAACATCATCGCTTCGCACGATTGCGCCGCGGCGCAGAGTTGCGAATTCTCGTTCGAGTTTTCCGTCACGATGCCGACCTATGTGGTGGCGCGTGCCGTCCAGAGCGACGGCGAAGTGCTCGTCGCCGCGCCGATATGGATGATGCCGTGAACAGCGCGACCGTTTCCCATAGTCCCGCCTTCCGGCGGCGGCGCTTCCTCAACTGGTTCCCGCTGGGGCTCGCCTATGCGCTTCTCTACATGGGGCGCTATAACCTGACCGTCTCAAAGAACGCGCTCGGCGACCTGATGACCAAGGCCGATTTCGGCGACATCTTCGGCATCGGGGCAGTGGTCTATGCCTTCGCGTTCCTCATCAACGGGCCACTCGTTGACCGCATCGGTGGCAAGCGCGGCATGCTTATCGGCGTGACCGGCGCCGCCATCGCGAACATCCTCATGGGTGCTTACCTCTGGTATGTGCTCGGGCTCCCGGATCCGGCCGCGGCGCCGCTCCGCGAGGTGTACATCGTTCTCTACGCGGCGAACATGTACTTCCAGAGGTACGGTGCCGTGTCCATCGTCAAGGTGAACGCCAACTGGTTCCACCTGACCGAGCGCGGTGTCTTTTCGGGCATCTTCGGCATCATGATCGCCTCGGGCATCTACCTCGCGTTCGATGTATCGGCGGCGATACTCGCCTCGCCGCTGGTGGTCGGGCGCGGCTTCGGCGGCGGCGACGCGCTCTGGTGGGTATTCCTCTCGCCGGCGATGTTTCTCATCACCATCGCGATCATTGAGATCTTCCTCCTTCGTGATCGTCCGTGGCAGGCGGGATTGGGTGTCTTGGAGAGCTGCGACGCTAGCGCCGGGGAGAAGCTCGATGAAAAGGTTTCGCCGCTTGCGCTCTACAATCGGATACTGACCCATCCGGTGATACTCACGGTCGCCGCGATAGAGTTCTGTACCGGTGTCCTGCGCAACGGCGTCATGCACTGGTTCCCCATCTATGCGAAGGAGCAGATGAACGCCGGCACGACCGCCGGTTTCGACTTCATGCTCGGTCACTGGGGGCTTCTCCTCATGATCGCCGGCATCGTCGGAGGCAATGTCGCGGGGTTCGTTTCCGACAGACTCTTCCAGTCGCGCCGTGCTCCGGCGGCGGGGTTACTCTACGGGACGCTCGTCATCTGCTCGGTCGCCATGGTCGGTTCGCTGAGGAACGGCTGGCTTCTCGGGACGCTCGTCTTTCTCATGTCGGTCGCCGTCATCGGAACGCACGGACTCCTCTCGGGGACCGCGACGATGGACTTCGGCGGTCGCAAGGGGGCGGCGACGGCGGTCGGGGTCATTGACGGATTCGTCTATCTCGGCACCGGCGTCCAGTCGCTCGCGCTGGGAGCCATCACGATGCGCGACTGGTTCTTCTGGCCGATATTCCTCATCCCCTTCGGCATAGCGGGAACGGTACTTCTTCTGCGGATATGGAACGCGAAACCGGGCGCGAAAGGGGGGCACTGATGAGGACGATACGCGAGGTCGCCGATGCGGTGCGCCGCGCCGAAAGGCCGGTCTGCGTCTTCGACATAGACTCGACGCTCATGAACACCGCGCCGCGCAACTGGCGCATCCTGCAGGAGGCGGCGACCGTGTTTCCCGCGCTCAAGCCATTTGTCGCAAAACTTTCCGAACGCGACATGGGATACACGCTGACCGACGACCTGCGCCGCGTCGGCTGTGACGACGAGAACCTTCTTGAAACGCTGCATAAGTTCTGGAAAGTGCGCTTTTTTACCAACGAGTATGTGGTGCTCGACCGGCCCTATCCGGGGGCGGTCGCCTATGTGCAGCGGCTCCACGAGGCGGGAGCGACGATCTACTATCTTTCGGGCCGTGACGAACCGGGGATGGGGCAGGGGACCCGAAGGTCGCTCGGCGAGCACGGTTTTCCCCTCGGCGACCGGACCGTTTTGCATCTGAAACCCTCGTTCGAGATGCCCGATTTCGATTTCAAAAAAGAGGCGTTCGACGACATCGAGCGGCTCGGCGGGACGGTCGCCGCCATATTCGAGAACGAGCCGGCCAACGCGAACGCCTTCAAAGAGCGATTCCCCGCGGCGGCGGTATTTCTCATTCGCACCATCACCTCGAAGAACCCGGCGCCGCTTCGTTCTGATGTCATTCCGTTCGATTCGTTCGAAGAGGGGCTCTGATGCGCTGGTTCGCCGCGCTGGTTTTTCTCTGTCCGTTGTTTTTGGCGGCGCAGGATGCCGATGCCGTGAAACCGAAAGCGGACGCTCCCGCGTCGCCGCCCGCCGACGAGGTGGTGCTCGAACCGGCGCCTTCCGATGATGCCGCGCGGGAGCAGAAACGCCGCGAAGAGCGCAAAAAGGAACGGGAAGAGGAGCGGAAGAAAAAGCAGAAGAAATCGGGAAAGGGAAAGTGCAAGGTCTGATCGCGATACTCTTTCTCGCCGCATCGCTCGTCCTCTTCGCGGGTGAAGAAGAAAGAGACCCGCTCTCTTTTTCGGGAACGCTCACGCTGGGCGGCGGCTACGAGAGCGATGTGGCCCGTTCGCAGGGGACGCTCGGGGCGCGACAGGGGGCCGGTGACCTTCTGACCGAGGTCTCCGGTGAAGTGACCGTGTTCGAAGAGTTTTCTCTCGGCGCCTCCCTGCTCTACGACCTCATGCCGGCCCATGGCGGACGATATACCCGCACGCTGTTCGGTGCCACCGCCGACTGGTATCGCGATCTCGGTCCCGTCGAACTCGACCTCGGCGCGGCGGGCGATTTCACGCTCGTTGACCGGTTCGACCCCGAACCTTATTTCGGCTCGTTCGAGGGATACGCCGAACTGGTCGTGCCCCAAGGCGAGGCGCTCGAATGGCTCATCGCGCTGACCGGCGCCTATCAGCATGGTCTCCGTGACGATGTCTCCTACCTCCGCGGCCCCGACCTTTTCCTCCAAGGATCGGTGCGATGGCATTTCGACGAGGAGCGGGGGCTCGTCGCGGGCGGATACCGCGCCGGCGTCTCATTGCGCAAGAAGGCGGGGCTCTACGATGTGCCGGGGCTTCCCGAGGCGGGCTACATCGCGCTCGAGGCCTGCAACGAGCACTTCGAGCAGGCGCTCTTCGGGAAGGGAGCCTACGATCTTTCCCCTGTTTCGCTGAGCATGCGACTCTCGGTGATACACCGCTATGCCTTCGAAAAGGATGTGTGGACGACGCTCGCCGAGCGAAAGGAAAAGCGGCGGATAGAACTCGTGCTTGCGCCGTCAGTGGAGGCGCGGTGGATGCCGGTCGAGGCGTTCGAGGTCGCGTTTCAGTACGATCTCGAGTACACGGTAAGTTCGCTCGGAAAAAGCGATTACTACGATTTCAACGGACCGCGGCATACGGTCAAGGTGCTTATGACGCGACGATTTTGACGGCATACGATCAGGAAGAGGGAGCCACCACAATGGTCAAACGGATCGGGTTCGACAACGAGAAGTACCTCGCCGAGCAGTCGGAGGAGATACTCAGCCGGGTGAAGCGGTTCAACAACAAACTCTATCTCGAATTCGGCGGCAAGATACTGTTCGATTACCATGCCGCGCGGGTCCTTCCCGGCTTCGACCCCAATGTGAAGATGCGTCTTTTGCAGAAACTGAAAGACGACGCCGAGATAGTTCTCGCCATCTACGCCGGCGACATCGAAAAGAAGAAGATGCGCGCCGACTTCGGCATCACCTACGACGCCGACGCCCTGCGCACGATAGACGATTTCCACGAGTGGGGACTCACCGTCCGCGCGGTGGTCATCACCCGCTTCGAGAACCAGCCGGCGGCGCTCGTGTTCAAGAACAAACTCGAACGGCGCGGCATCGCGGTCTATACGCACCGCTACACCAAGGGGTATCCCACCGATGTGGACACCATCGTGAGCCCTGAGGGGTACGGCGCGAACCCCTACATCGAGACGAAGAGACCGATCGTCGTCGTGACCGGCCCCGGCCCCGGCAGCGGCAAACTGGCGACCTGCCTCTCACAACTCTATCACGAGCACCTGCGCGGGGTGAACGCCGGCTATGCCAAGTTCGAGACCTTCCCGATATGGAACCTGCCGCTCAAGCACCTCGTGAATGTCGCCTACGAATCGGCCACCTGCGAACTCAAGGATGTCAATGTGATAGACCACTTCCACCTCGAGGCGTACGGCGTTTCGGCGGTCAACTACAACCGCGATGTCGAGGCCTTCCCGCTCCTCAAGCGGATACTCGAGAAGATAACCGGACAGCCTTCGCCCTACAAGTCGCCGACCGACATGGGTGTCAACCGCGCCGGATTCGGCATCGTGGACGATGCGGCGGTCGTCGAGGCGTCGCGGCAGGAGATCATCCGCCGCTATTTCCGCTACTCCTGCGAATATGCGCTCGGCCTCGTGAACCGGGAAACGGTCGAGCGCGCCGAGGTCATCATGAAGGATGTCGGCGCGAAGCCAACGGATAGGCCGGTCGTCGAGCCGGCACTGCGGGCCGCCGAGGAGGCGCGCGAGAAAGGGAAGGGGAACGACGGCATTTTCTGCGGCGCCGCGATAGAACTTTCGGATGGCACGGTCATCACCGGTCATAACTCTCCCTTCATGCACGCCGCCTCGGCGCTTGTCCTCAACGCGGGGAAGCACCTTGCCCGCATTCCGAAGGAGATAGACCTTCTGCCGCCGGCGGTGACCAACTCGATCGCCCATCTCAAGAAGGACATCTGCGGTGGCCGTTCGGCGAGCCTCGACCTCGAGGAGGCGCTCATCTGTCTCTCGATCGGCGCCACCTTCAATCCGGCCGCGGCGGTCGCGCTCGAGAAACTCAGGGAATTGCGCGGTTGCGAGGTGCACCTGACCCACATGCCAAGCCCCGGCGACGAGGCGGGGTTCCGCAAGATCGGCGCCAATGTGACGAGCAATCCGCAATTCGCCTCGAAGTATCTGTTCATTGCGTAAGGGAGAAGCGGATGATGCGCAGGATCGTTTTTGTCTTTGCGGCTACGCTCATGGGCCGATACCGCCGGAACGGTGACCCCGCCCGCCGACTGCAAGAGGTTCATCCCGCCGTGGGGCGACGAGTACTGGGAGGATTGGGGCAAGGCGCACGGCGAGGAGTTCGAGAAGTGGTACATGGCGACGATGCCGGCGATGAAGGAGGTGACCGTTGCCGACATCGAGAAGTGCGCCCATCTCGATAATTTCTTCGCTGGCTTCTCGAAACTCGAGACGCTGGAGCCGTTCGCCAGGATGCCCGGACTGCGGAAACTCGACCTCCGCTTCTCGGCGGGGATCAAGGATCTGACGCCGCTTGCGGGGCTGAAGAACCTCGAGGAACTGACCATCTGGGGAACCGGCGTGACCGATCTGACCCCGGTAAAGGACCTTCCGAAACTGCGCCGGATAGACGCCAAGATGACAAAGATAAGCGACCTGCGCCCGGTCGCCGAGATGAAGAACCTCGTTGCGCTCGATGTGCTCATGGCGCCGGTCACCGACATCGCGCCGCTGAAGGATCATCCGGCGCTTTCCGAGGTGGTGCTGTGCTCGACGAAGGTGACCGACATTGCGCCGCTCTACGACTACGCTGCGCAGGTG
>CAYNMQ010000017.1:9567-13589 GCA_964398245.1 uncultured Spirochaetales bacterium
ACCTACCTCGACCTGTGCAACACCGGCTTTCCGAAAGTAGGGGAACTCGCCCGCTTCAAGAACGCCCGGAAACTGAAACTCTGGGGACTCAAGATAAAAGATGCTTCTGTTTTCGCGGGGATGGCCGACCTGCGCTACCTCGACCTGCGGAACACGCCGATTTCCTCGCTTAAGCCGCTCGAAAAACTGGAGAAACTCGAGACGCTCATCGTCGCCGAAACGAAGGTGAGCAAAAAAGAGATAGCGCGCTTCAGGAAACTGCGTCCTTCGGTGAATGTGGTCGAACTGGTCGAGTGACCGTCAGCAGATCGGCTTGCCGGTGCAGTACTGGCATTGGTTGGTGTTCGCCGCCGGTTTCGCCGTCTCTTTCTTCACGATGGCCGGTTTCTTCGCCATGGGGTTCCTCCCGCTTGGTGACAAAACGAGTGTAGCCGTTATCGAAAGGTAAGTCAAACACTTTTTCTGTATGCCGTGGAGAACGCCCGTGCAACGCGGCAGTCGAGGTCGGCGTGGCCGGTGACAGTACCGCCCATCCGCAGGGCGAGGGCAGGACAGCGTCCGCAGAGGGCACGGTGGGAGCAATCGGGACAGTCGGCAAGGTCACCGAAGTGGATCTTTCGCAGGTTTTCAAAAGTCGGAGCATGCCACAGGTCAGCAAAGGACTTTTCACGCAGAGAGCCGGCGGGGAGGTCGAGTTCGTGACAGGGGAGCACCGTTCCGTACGGGTCTATGGCGACGACCGAACGGGCGGCGCCGCAGGGCGGATCGTCGGGGTTCCTGCCTGACAGGCGGTTGTTCGGCGGAATGGCGAGGTCGGCGACGAGCGTGGCCAGTTCTTCTTGGGAGAGATTGAGCGTGGTCGGATCGGTGGTGCCGCTGCGCGCCGGAAGCATGGTGAGGTTGTAAGATACCGGAACCTGTTCGGCACGAAGAAGGTCGGCGAGTTGCCGGGCCGTCGGCGCGGTCAGCGTGTTGAGGGAGACCGCCGCGGTGACGGTGATCCCTCGGTCACGCAGGCCGCGGAGCGTCCCTAGGGCGCGCTCGAACGAGCCGGCAACGCCGGTGAAGGCATCGTGTGTTTGAGCGTCCGGGCCGTAGAGAGACACTTGCACCGCCTCGGGCCAGAGCGCGGCAAGCGTATCGAGCATCCGGTTATCGCACAAGTAGCCGCTCGTGAGAATTGAGACGGCAAAACGGCGTTTCCGTGCCGCCGCGACAATGTCGAGAATGTCCTCGCGCAGGAACGGTTCGCCGCCGGTGAGCGTGAGGTAGAGCGTCCCGGCGTCGCGCAACTGGTCAAGGATCCCTTCTATCTCGCGGAGCGTGAGTTCGCCCTTGGCGGTCGCCGGTTTCTTGTCGAGAAAGCAGTGTCGGCAGGTCAGCGGACAGCGGTAGGTCACCGAGAAGGTGGCGGCGACCGGGACGCAGTGCTTCTCGCCGTAGCGTTTGAGCGCGGCGAAGATCCCGTCGGGCGTGGCCGGGGCCGTTCCCTCCGACGGCACAGCAGGCGGTACTGGTTGCGGCGCGGTGTCGAGAATGCCGAGGTTGCGCAGTTCATTCAGGAAATCCCGTTCGTCGGGAAGCAGTGGTTCGCCTCGGTCGAGCCGGTCGAGCGTTTCGCCCGCCGCGCCGTTGAGTTCATAGGTCGTCCGCGAGCGGTGGTCTATGAGTATCGTCCGGTCGGGATAGCGGCGGTAGGAGATGTGGGGGCCGAGGCGCTCCATCGCGAACGGTCAGGTGCTTTGCGGCACCGACACGGTGAACACCGTCTCGCCGGGACGCGACGAGGTGAGTTCAATGGTGCCGCCCATGAGCCGCACGATCTTACGGCAGATGGCGAGACCGAGACCGTTGCCGTCGCGTTTGGTGGTGAAGAAGGGGTCGAAGATGCGTTCGCGCACCTCTGCAGGAATACCGGGGCCGGTATCGCGAACGGCTATGCGGATCAAGCCGGCATCTTCGCCGATGCTCACCGTGACGGTGCCCTTGCTGACTTCTTCTACGGCTTGCACGGCGTTGTTCACGAGGTTGATGACGACATGGCGCAGGCGTTCCCAGTCGAGGTGCGCCGCGAGACCGGGGGAACACTCGAACCGTACGGGGATCGGCGACGCTGCGTATGTCTGCGCGAGTTCCGCGACGAATGTCTCGAAGAGGCCGTCGGCAGGCTCCAGTTTGATGTCTCTGCCGAAAAGGAGCATCTTCTCTGCCGTTTCATTTATGCGTTTCAGTTCGCGGCGCGCGATGTCGAGGTATTCCGGGTCGCAGGGGTTTCCCTTCCGGAGCGCCTCGGCAAGCACCTCGAGGTTGAACATGATCGCGGTGAGCGGTGTTCGCACCTCGTGCGCGATGACCGAGACCATTTTGTCGGTCTCGGCGAAGTACTGCGCTTCGCGCAGAAGGCGCTCTTTTTGCACCACGAGATTGATGAGCGACAGGCGCGTATAGTGATCCATCGCAACGGCGGTCATCAAAGCCGCGGCACGGGCAAGGGCGGCGTTCGCCTTGGGGGCCCTTATCGCGATGAGGCCGAACAGCATGCCGCTGTCACGGAGCGGGATGACGATGTCGGCGCCGATCCGGGCGCAGGCCTCCTCGAGAAGTCCGGAGGGGGCGGCGCGCGCAAAGAGGAAGGATTCCTCGTTCTCGATGAACCACTCGGCGACGATGTCCTGTTCGAGCGCGGGATCGATCTGTCGCTTCTTGCCCAGTTCCGCAAGACGGGATTCGTCCGGCGAGAAGACGATGTAGCGTATCTCGCTCGCCGGCGGGAACATCTGCCGCATCGCCTCGTCGAAGGCATTGAGAAGCCCGCGGTGATCGGAAGCGGCTGTGGCGCGGGTGCGGAACGAGTCGACCGTGCGTTCGATGACCGTTTGACGGAGGAATAGAAGGCGGTAGGCATGCCCCGCCGCCCAGAGAATGGCGAGCGACAAAAGATGCATCGTCACGACCGCGGCGGCGAGGGTGTGCAGAAAGAAGGATTCGGCTGGAAGGCTGCGTGCGATGATGACGCGGAGCGGGAATATCTGGAGCCACAGGGGGCTGACGATGAGCGTGATGACGGCGATCGTCGCAACGAACACGCGGGAGAGCGGGATGTCCCGGGAAACGCGCTGAGAAAGGAGGAGCAAGAGTCCGATCGACGCGGACGAGACGAGGATGGCGGCGAAGAAGGGAACCGTGTTCCGAACGGCGAGAGAGATCGCCGCTCCGCTTCCGAGAAGAAGCGGGGGCAGGGAGATGACCGCGAGCGCCGCGTTCGTCGTGCGGCGGATCCCGGCGCTCAGATGCCGTTGTTTGCGAACGGCAAGGTAGGCGGAAACGAGCATGAAGAACAAAGTCGCCGCGGCGGTCCCCTGCGTCGCATGGTTCGGGTCGGCGGTGAAGAGGAGCATAAGAGCGGCGCCGCAGAGAAGGACCAGCGCGATGAGCCGGAACGGCGGCCATACGGCGTTCGGGAAGGCGTAGAGATAGCCGAGGAACGAGGCCTGAAGGATGAGCAAAGTGCAGAAGAAGAAGGGCTCGAAGAAGGGGAAGTACATGACGGCCGGTCCTGCGAAGAGGGTGCCGAACGAGAAGATGAGGGCGGCGGCGAAGACCCCGTCGGCGGTCCGGCGGCCGGCGAAGAGGATGCGCCACGCGAGAGCGTGATAGAAGGTGTTGAGGGCGAAGAGGAACAGAGCGAGCCCTGCCGGTTCAATCATCTGACTCTTTGGCTATGCCGTATTCTTCGAGTTTCTTGTCGAGCGTCGGTCTGGTGATCCCGAGAGCGGCGGCGGTCCTTGTTTTCTGGAATCCGCATGCCCGGAAGACGAAGGCGATGTGCCGCCGCTCGACCTCGCGGAGCGGAAGCAGTTCGCCGTCGTTCGTCTCGAGCGGCGGCGCCTTCTCGTTGAGCGCGGTGAAGGCGGCCTCAAGGCGATCCCGGGTGAGGATGCGGTCTTTCGAGGCGATCGCCGCCTTGACGATCGCGTGTTCGAGCTAGCGGACATTGCCGGGCCACGGCTGGCTGTTGAGAA
>CAYNMQ010000017.1:13599-15653 GCA_964398245.1 uncultured Spirochaetales bacterium
TGCGGCTCTTGGGTCTCGCCTTCGATGTGGGTGTGCATCGTGTCGTTCGTCTTGCGGATGTAGTGGGTGACCAGCAGATCGATGTCTTCGGGGTGTTCCCGGAGCGGCGGCACATGAATGTGGGCCACATTGAGGCGGTAGAAGAGGTCTTCGCGGAACCGTCCGGCGCGCACCTCGGCGGCGAGATCGCGGTTGGTCGTCGCGATGATGCGGCCTTCGAAACGGCGGGGCGCGGAGCCTCCCACCGGGAAATACTCACGCTCCTGTACGAGCCGAAGCAGTTTCACCTGCAGGTCGGTCGGTATCTCGGCGATCTCGTCGAGGAGAATGGTGCCGGCGCCGGCCGCGCCGAGTTTCCCCTCGGAGGCGCGCTCGGCGCCGGTGAACGCACCTTTCAGGTGACCCATGAGTTCCGCTTCGATGAGTCCCGCCGGCAACGCCGCGCAGTTGACCGCGACCCAGGGCGCCTTCCCGCGGGTCGCCGTCTCGTGGATGGCGTGCGCGACCACCTCTTTGCCGGTGCCGCTCTCCCCGGTGATGAGAACGGTGGCGCGGTTGTCGGCGAGCGCCGCTATCTGTTTGTAGATCTCGACCATGACAGGCGAGCGACCGACGATGGTCTCGGAGGACGAAGTGGGCGCCTCCTCGCACAGGACGACCGTCTCGTTGAGGTGGATCCGCTCAAAGGCGCGTTTGAGGGTGAGGCGCAGTTTCTCGAGCGGTATCGGCTTGGTGAGGAAGTCGTAGGAGCCGAGTTGTGTCGCCTTGACCGCGTTCGAAAGATCGCCGTGCGCGGTGACGGTGATGACGAGCGGCATGGCCCGCTCCAGCTCCCGTTGCATCTTTTCGAGGAGGGCGATGCCGTCCATCCGCGGCATGGTGAGGTCGAGGAGCACGACATCGGGGCGTTCGCCGCATATCTTCTCCCAGCCGGCAAGCCCGTCCTCGGCGGTGGAGACGAGATACCCTTCGGCGCGGAGGAACTTCTCGAAACTGCGCCGTATCGCGGCGTCGTCGTCAACGATGAGTATCGTCCGGTCTTTTCTCATACGGGGTGTCCTCGTCCCGCTCCAGTCTCATGAATTCTATCCTTTTCGAATCTTTTTTCCAGTCGAACACATAAATCGTCCGGTCAGGGAAGACGCTCCGGAGGTCCGAGACAAGGTGCTCCTTGTCGAAGTAGCGTCCGTAGAGGATGCGATCGGAGAAGTCGAGAGCGTGCCGGGTGAAGAACAGGCGGTCCATCGCCGTCGGCGTCTGTATGAGAACGATGGCCTTTTCGAAGGGGGGCACCCGCTTTTCGACATGGCCATAGAGAGCAAAGCGTTTGTTGACCCCGCGCATGATGCCGGTCTCCTTCCCGGGGAAGTCGTCGCGCCAGTACCCGAAGAGCATGACGAGAAAGGCGGCGTAGGGGACCCAGAAAAGAAGGCGGGTATAGCGGAAACGGCCGATGCGGAGGGCGAGCGTTCGGACCGTTTCGGCGGCGCCGTAGAACCAGCACCAGAGCGCCGGATAATGGTAACGGGACCCGAAACTGTCGCCGCCGCCGGAGTTGTGGACGGCATACCCGAGGAGGAAGACGATCGGGAGGAAAAGGACGAACCACTCGAACCGCCGCAGGCGTCCGAGGCGGACGAGCGGCAGAGCCGGGAGGAGCCAGATGAGATGCTTGTTGGTCCAGTCGGCCTGAGCCTTGAGCCAGTTGGGAGTGAGCATGAGCAGTCCTTTGTCGAGGAAATCGCGCCAATCGTCGTGTATCTCGTTGATGCGTTCGCTCGGCACGAGATTCACCCCGTAGTAGTAAAGCCGGTAGGGAGAAGTGAGGAGGTCGCCGGTGTAGATCCTTTGATACGCGAGAAAAAGGGCGATCATCGGCGCGGCGCCGAGCGCAAGGAAGGAGATGTCGCGCACAAACGCCCGGAGACGGAGCCGGAGCGGTTTCGGGGCGTTCGCCGGCGGGAACAGCGCTTCACGGAAAAGAAAAAGTCCGAGAACGATCCCCGTAAGGAGCGCGTCCCACGGACGGAACAGAAGAACGGCGCCGGTGAGAA
>CAYNMQ010000018.1:0-7284 GCA_964398245.1 uncultured Spirochaetales bacterium
GCTGATCGCCTCCCAGTCTTGGGTGATGTTGAGGGAGTCCATGATGAGGTCGGCAGCAAAGACGGCGAGCTCGTCACGCGGGTATTTCTGAACGATCATTTCGAAGACCGGGACCGATTCCTGGAAATGGTTGAAGGCATAGTAGGTGACCGCCTGTTTGTAGATAATGTCAACGAGATATTTGGAGCGAGGTATGTTCTTGATGTAGGTGTCGCACGCCTTGATGAATTTCTGTTCAAGCTCGGGGATCGGTTTCGGCTGGAATTCCGGTGGAATCCCTTTCTTGGCGGCTACGCCCTGTGTCTGTCCCGCAATGGTTATTTTCGCCTCATCAATGTTGGAATCGCCCGCCTTTTTACGGTTGGCCACTCCCTGCTTGATCTCTGCGTTGCGTTTTTCCTGTTCTTTCTGAAGCAACATGCCGAACGCCGAAACGGCGCCATAAGAGGCATCCTCAAAATGATGCCCGCGGGGATTCAGGTCGGCAACGATCTGATATTGATCGCCTGCCTCCACATATTTCTTCTTCTCCCAAAGGAACTCCGCATAGTTGAAGCGGATATCATACGCCGCTTCCGACTTAGGATAGAACTTGAGATATTTGGGATATAGTTCCTCAACCACCTGCCATGACTTTTCCGACTGAGTTTTACGCGCCTCGTTGTGATACTCGACAAGCAATATCCTCAGATTGGCCTCTGCCGTCTGAACAGCGCTCTCGACGGCTGTGGGATCTTTCTTGGCATTCGCCTTGGCCCACGCCGAGTCGGGGTTGCCGTATTTCTCCACCAAGTTCACAATCTCGAGCCGGACATTATCCTTCATATTGAGTTTCTTGTAGCACTCGACGATCTGCTTTTGCCACTGAGGACATTCCGGCGCCGTCGGCACTTCGCTCATCAATTTACGATATATCTTTATCGCTTCTTCGTTCTTGTCCTGCTCGAAATAGATGCCGGCAAGCTTGACGAGGACCATCACGAAGTATTTGTGCTCCTTGACGATGGTCTTGAAGTATTTTTCCGCGTCGTCAACGCTCCCTGCTTCGGCGTAGGGGGTGACCATGTCCTTGAGCGCTTCTTCCTTCAGCTCGACCTTGTTGAACTTGTTCGAATATTCGACGACCTGCTGGAAGACCTTGATCGATTCCTCATATTCGCCGACATTGTAAAGACACCACCCATACTTGTAGAGGGCGAAACCGAAGAACGGGTTGTTCGGATACCCGTCAATGATCGCCTTATACGCGGGCCTCGCCTTGAAGACATTGTTGTTGTTGAAGAAGTATTCGGCCATTTCGTAGAAAGCGTCGGCCGCGTACTTCGAGTTCTTATATTTCTCGGTGACCAATGTATAGTAGCGGATCGCGGGAAGCGGCTTGCCTACCTCCATAAGATTGGAGGCCATGAAGAAGTACACCTCGTCAATGCCGGTGAAATCGGGATATTTCTTGATGATGAATTCACAGACATCGATCGCTTTCTCGTTCCACTTCCATGCCTCTTTCAGATCAAGTTCCGGCATCGGGGCGTTGGGATCGTTGAGCTCGTAGTACTTGTCGGTCAGCTTGTTGTATTCCTCCATGATGACGGCCTTGATGCCGCGCGCCTTTTCCCAGTAAAGCTCCGCAAGGCGCCGGTACACTTCCGCCTTCTTGGGCCCTTCGGGGAAATCCTTGATGAGCTCATTGAGCTGCTCAATGGCCTTGTCTCTTTGCGCCATGGCCTTTGAGTCCACTTGGACGCGAGACGGTTCCAGCGCCATCTTCGCGGGGCCTTTCGTTTCCTTGGGCGCCTCTTCGGCCTTTCTCTTTTCGCGCGCGGCGAAGAGAGTTCCCGCCATGAGCAACACCACGACCACTGCAAGAGTCTTTTTCATCATCATGCCCAGACAAGCCATATCACATCCTTCCCGTTAAGTTGTTTATTCCTCGACGCAGGCGCTCTGGATGTTGTAAAAATAGTAGCCCAGTTCGTCTTCCCAGTATTCGCCGTCAAAGGGCCAGTAGTAGGTGCGCTCCGGGACGGCGGGGGAATATGCCATCTCTTCTTTCAAGGAGGCTTCCTTCATCTTCTTGCCGTAAAGCTCTTCTTTTTCATAGGTCTCTTTGAGCTTATCGGTCATCTCGAAGCGGATCGCTTTCATGTCGGCGATGAGCTGCGTGAGTTCCTGCGCCACCTCGTGCAGCTTCTTGACAAGCATCTTTCCGGTCTCGTTGCGAAGATTCGCCAGCTGATACGCCATCTTCTTCTGAAGGTCGTCCGCTATGACGCTCTTTTTGAAATTCTCGGGGCTCCCCTCTACCAGCGCCGCTTCGCGTTCGACCTCTTTGATATGCGCATATTCTCGCAGGAACTGCTGGTCGGAAAGGATGTGACGCAGTATCGCTTCCGGCAGAGGTGTCGCTTTTCCCGAAGAGGCGTCACGGTACATGGTGAGCAGTTCTTTGTAGACATCGAGTCCCGTTTTCGTCGAGACATTCTCGAGCCACGACTGAAGGCGTTGACGGTAGTCGGGATAGACGAGGAAGAACTTGTCTATGACCTCGTTAACTTCCTTATAACGGCAGAGGTTATAGAAAGTGACCGCCTCAACGACATAGACATCGGGGAAATAGATGTCGGTGAAGAAGGGACTGCCGAGGGTCACGACGGTGCCGAGCGTCGAATCGAATCGGCTGATCATGAGCGACGCCCAAGTGCGCGCGAAGAGCGACTCGAACCACTGCGGGTTGCGGCGGTCCACATTGTTGAAGTAATTGAGCGCGACATTGAACATCGCGAGCTTGTTCTTGGTCTTCTCGTCAAAACCGGCGGCATAGTAGAGCTCACCGAGCGCCAGCTCGGCCATGCCCTTCAACTGCTTGATGTCGGCGCCGACATACAGGTCGTCGGGCATTTCCATGATCTTCTGGAAACTCTTCATCGCCTCGGCATACATGCGCTGGCGGACCTGAATGACGCCCATGAAGTAGGTGGCGAGCGGATAGAACGACGAATAGTCCTTCACCTGCGTGAAGAACTTGAGCGCCTCTTCGTCCTGCCCCTTGTAGAAGTTTATCTTGCCGAGGTAGTAGACCAACTCGTTCGCGAACTTTTTTGGCAGAGCATTGTAATCTACATTGGAAAGAACGGCGAAGAGGACCTTCTCGTCCTTCGTCTCATAGGTGACGGCAAGGAGTTTGAGCAGAGCCGAAACGAAGTAGTGACTCGACGGCCCCTCGAACAGGATCTCGGCCAGTTGATACTCGGCCGCCTGATAGAGCCCGATGCGGAAAAGCGCTTCGGCATAATAGTAGCGCGCCGTCTCATGGAGACGCGCCCACTCGCCGTTCTTCATGATGGCGTAGAAGCCGATGGCGGCGGTATAGTAGTCGCCGTCGTTGTAGGCCTCGACCACCCGCTTGATGGCGTCCGGCATGCCGTGTACGACCGCCGGGTCTATCTTCTCATACTTCTTCATCTCTTGTTCGCGCACCGTCAACTGCTCGGCGCAGGAGAGCGCCATGAGCGCGGCGGCGGCGAAGATGGCGAGACGCGCGATCGTTTTCATGCTTCGTTTCCCCCTCATCAGTCGGCAAACGGCAGAAGCATGCCGAAATTGATGGTGAAGAGCGTGTCGGTCTTCAGATAGGCGCTCTTCGCAGTAGTTGTCGAGCCAAGCTTGAAACGCTCGTCGCGCATGAGGAACCAGTCAAGATTAAGCGAAAGGAAGAAGTTGTTGGTTATGAAGAAACGACCATCGAACCCGATGTTCACCGCGAAACGATGCCCCGTGTCCGACTGATTGCCCTTCTTAAGCTGGACCTGATAGTAATTGCCGCCGGCGGAAACCTGCAGGTCGTATTTCGGGATGAAGTCGCCGAACAGGCTGAGCTTCCCATAGAACGGAGTGAAGACGCACGAGACGCCGCCGCCCATCACGACATTTCTCGAAGAGACCTCGGCGTTGAGCTCGTCAACCTGTTTGCGCGTTTCGCGGGCCCAGTTGATCGGGGCGTAGAAGAACTGCCCTTTGACCGCGAAGAGATCGTTGATGTTGTAAGCGACATTCGCTCCGACCGTCATGGAGTCGTCCCAGTCTCCCACGATGAATCCGACCCCGACTCCCATCTCGAAACGCTTCTCTTTGTAGAATTCCCGTTTCTGGACGACCTTGACCTTCTTTCTCTTCTCTACCGAGAGTTCCCTCATCTCCTTTTCGAGTTTCGGGTCGGCCGCCGCTTGAGAAACGGCCAGCTGCGCCGTCTCCGATGCGGCCGGCGCCGCCTCCTCCGGAGCCGCCTGTTGAGCTGCCTGCGGAGCCTGTTCTTCGGTTTGAGCGCCTCCCTCCAGGTCAAACAGATCGGCAGCACTCATGCCAAGAGGAAGAACCAGCGCGACGAACATCGCGAAAACCGCCATCTTTGTCTGTCTCATAATTCGTCCCTTATAGATGGTTGGTACACCTCTAAACTCGAGGTAGGCTATGTTGTTTGCGGAGGGATGTCAAGATTTTTTTTACCCGATGCACTTTCTTCGAGCATGTTCGTTTTCCCTCGTAATCACAATAGCATATAAATGCTCTGGACAACCGTTTCCCTCGGCCGCGTTGTTTTCGTTTTGAGGGAAGAGGCGCGCCGATTCCGGGCGCCGTTTTCTCATCCGTCCACCGGCAAGAAGCGGCACTGAACCTTTCCCGTGGCCGCCTCGAACGCTATCCTCAAAGCAACGCCGGGTTCAGCGCGCGCCACCGCATCGAGGACCGGCGATTCGATATGCGCGCCGACCCACCGCTGCACGGCGCGTGCGCCTTGTTGCCGATCGGCGGGGCCAAGGGATCTCATCAGCACAGAAGCGATCAGGGAAGGATCGTCAACGCTCACCGAAACGCCGTAGTTCTCGCAGATGGACGCGACCGTCCTCATGATGAGGTGTTCGGCGACCGCGTGCCATTCGTCCTCCGAGAAAGGAGTGAACACCACCACCTCGTCAACCCGGCTCACGATCTCCGGCGACAGCGTCTTCTCGACCTTTGCGCGCATCGTCTCCGACGAAGAATGCTGCGACGAGACATCGTTCCCGAAACCGAGACGCGCAACGGGATCGCCGGTGCCGGCGCCGCAGGTCATGATCACGATAGCGTTGGCGAACGAAACGGAGAATCCCCGGCTGTCGGCGACGGAGCCTTCGGAGACGAGATGCGACAGCACGGAAAGCACATGAGGATGCGCCTTGTCCGCCTCTTCGATGAGAAGAAGCTGATAAGGCTCCCGGCGGAACGCCTCGGTGAGCAGACCTCCTTCTTCGTAACCGGTATAGCCGGGCGGCGCGCCGACAAGACGCGCGACGGTATGCGGCTCGCGAAAATCGCTCATGTCGAACGAGACCATGCGCCTTTCGCTACCGAAGAAATAGGCGGCCAACGCCCGCGCCGTCTCGGTCTTTCCGACACCGGTCGGACCGGCGAACACCATCGCAGCGATGGGGCGGTGAGGTTCCTTCCGAACGAATCGCCGCGCGAGAAGCCGGGCGATACGCTCCTTCGCCGCCGTCTGTCCTTTCACCGCCGATTCGAGCCGTTCGGGGAGCGTCCGCAGGATGTGGGTGCCGTCAAGGAGCAGATTCTCTATCGGGATGCCGGAGCGCGCGCTGACGAGTTCGAGCAGATCGCGTATCTCCGCATCCCGTTTGCCGAGGCGTTGCAGAACGGAGCCGAGCGTATCCAGCAGAGTGAGCACCTTGTCGGGCTGGCTCCTTCCCGACAGGTAGCGGTTCGAGAGGTCTATCGCCGCCGTCACGAAGCGCGCATCATCGAGCCGGACATGGTGATAGGCCGAGAGCGAACGCGCCGCCGAGAGCGCGATGCTCTGCAGCGCCTCGCCGGCAGGCTCCTCCACTTTCACGATCGTGAACCGCCGTTCCATAGCGGGATCGCGCGCGATGAACCGCTTGAACTCCTCGGGGGTCGTCGCCCCGATCAAGGGGAACTCTCCCCGCGCAAGCGACGGCTTCAGGATGTTCGCCACCATCTCGTGCGTCTCGCTGCCGAGCAGATGGATCTCGTCAATGAACACGATGAGACGGTTCTTCAATCGCTCGACCTCCGCTATCAGGGCCGCCATCCGCTGCTCGAGCACCCCGCGATATTCGGTGCCCGCGACGAGCGCCGAAAGGTTGAGCTCCCAGATGATCTTGCCGGAGAGCAAGCCCTCGCCCTGACGACAGGCAAGCCCTTCCACGATGGCCGTCTTGCCGACACCGGCCGCGCCGACGAGAAGCGGATTGTTGCTCTTTTTCCTTCCGAGGATGTCGATCAGAAGCGTTATCTCCCGGTCGCGCGCGGAGACCGGATCAAGGACGCCTGCCCGCGCCAGCGCCGTAAGATTGCGCCCGAACTGTCGGAATATCTCCGGGAGATCCTCCTCTTCCGATGCGACGGACGGGGGAATGGTTGGCGACGAAGGGGCAGACGATTTCTCTTTTTCACCCACCACGGCTGTCGCGTCGTCATGCCCCGCCGCGACAGCCCCCGATGACCGCACGAGCACCGCCTCTTGGAGCAGTTCGAGGATACGGTTCCTGATGCGGCGCGGCGGATTGGTCAGCACATTCATGGCGCGCAACCGGAGCTCTCCGAGCCGCCCCGTTTCTTCAAGGATCTGGTAAGCGATGCTCCGCTTCTCGCTCAGTATCGCAAGAAGCAGGTGTAACGGCGCTATCTCGCCCGACTGACATTGCACGAACGAGCCGGCGCGCTTCTCGATGGCGGGGATCGTCCCCTCCGGTTCGATCAGCGCCCCCCCTTCCCGCGCGCCGCGTCGTTTTATCTCGCGGTAGGCGGCGGTGACGGTCCGTTCGTCGAGCCCCAGATCCTCGAACAGCACCGTGACCTCGCTGGGGGTCGTGAAGAAAGAGAGAAGAAAATGGAAACTGGAAAGATCCTCGTCGAGCGTCTGCGCGAAATCGAGCGCCTCGCCGTAGAGCGCCGCCATCAAGTCATCGTTGCGGACTTCCATCGCTCCTCAAAAACGCCATCGATGTCCTTCCCCACCATACCCGAAAATCGGTTTTTTACAATGTTATGTCACTTCTTCTTTTCCTTTTTCCCGTTCCGCGGGGCCTGTTTCTGACACGCAACCTTGTCTCCAAGGGAACACGCCCGCCAGTAGTAGTACTTCGCCGCCTTCTCTCCGTCGGCCTCGCCCGCCTTTCCGCTCGCAAGAAGGTCGGCATAGCGGCGACATCCTTCTTTCATGTTGAGTTCGCACACCCGCTTATAGTATCGCGCCGCCATGATCTCGTC
>CAYNMQ010000018.1:7294-15445 GCA_964398245.1 uncultured Spirochaetales bacterium
CGAGGAAGCGCTGGATCCGCCCCTCCGCGTCGGGGATGACGCCCCCTTCGCCTTTTTCCCACAGCTCGGCAAGGAGGAGACAAGCGACCGTCTGCTTCTTTTCACAGGCGCGATCGAGCACATCGCGCGCCTTCACCGCATCCTTCGACCCGCCCTCTCCTTTGGCCAGCATCGTCCCGTAGTTGGTGCAGGCATATGCTTTTCCCTCTGCGCATTCTTTGCTGAACAGCGACCGGCTTACGGCATAGAGTTGCTTGTCGCCCGCCAGTTTCGCCTCTTGGTAACAGGCGACCGCGTAGTTCTGCTCGCAGGCCGCTTCATAGTACTCGATCGCTTTCCGGCGGTTGCCCGCCCGCTCGAGGCCAAGGCCTCGCCGGAAGAGGTCCTCCGGAGCACCGCGCGGCATATTGGTCTTGACGAATTGAACTTCTCCCGAACCCCGCCTGTCGCGCCATCCCGCCGGCATCGGTTCCGTCAACGATGACGAAGACCGCGTCTCCGGTTCTTCTTCCTCTTCGTCTCCCTCCTCCTCCTCAGCCACAGCTACCACGGCAGTACTTTTCTGCGTCGTCCCTTCCCGTGCGGAGGTCTCTTTTTTCTTCTTTTTCTTTTTTTCGGGTGACGACGCGGCGATTCTCTTCTTCGACCTCTCGACCGGCGACGGTTCCAGCGGATTGCCTGCCGGGTCCTTCCCGATGAAACGCATTGCCTCGGGTGGTATTTCCTCGTGGCGATTCGAGTCAAAGTACATTTTTGCGCCGAGCACCACCGCGACGATGACTACGACGATAAGAACCGGAACACGCCAATCGGCGGCAAGGATGTCCCACACGCGATGACGCGAGGCTTCGATCAGATCGCGCCGGAACACGGAGACCTGCTGATAGCGGTCCTCGGGACGAAGAGAGAGCGCCTTAAGAAGCGCCCGCTCCGCTCGCGGAGGAAGATCGCTTCCCTGTTTGGAAGGAGGAAGAAGGGTGTCGTGGTGAACGCGCTCGAGCGATGCCGGCGGCATGACGCCGGTGAGCGTTCGGTACAGCGTCGCCGCGGCCGCATAGATGTCGGTCCACGGACCTTGACGACCGTGCTTGCTGTACTGTTCGACCGGCGCGTACCCCTCTTGCACCGAGACCGTCGCAGAACTCTCTCCGCGCACCATCACCTGACGCGCCGCGCCGAAGTCGATCAGCTTGACCGTCCCGTCGCCCGAGAGATAGATGTTCTCGGGACTCACATCGCGGTGAAGCAACCGGGCACGGTGTATCTTCTCGAGCGCGTCGAGGATCGGCAGGAAGATCTCGAGCGCCTTTCCGAACGACACTTTCTTCCCGGGCTGGCGTTCAAGGTAGTCGGCGAGCGACTGCCCTTCGATGTAGCTCATCACGATGTAGGCGGTCCCGTTCTCCTCGAAGAAATCCTTCACCGCCACCACATGGGGGTGGGCATCGAAGCGGGCGACCGTCTGCGCTTCCCGTACGAAACGGCGGAGGCCATCGGCGAATTCCTGCGCCGTTTTCTCGTCATGGGGACGGCATTCGACGGTGCCGGGAGCCCGGCCGACGAGGTGACGGGGAAAGAACTCCTTGATCGCCACCTTTACTTTCAAACGCGTATCGTACCCGAGATAGGTGACGCCGAACCCGCCGATGCCGAGCACTCGACCGACAAGATACTTGCCCTCCACAAGCGGCGTACCGGGTGAAAGCTCCGGGCCGGCCGCCTGCCGCGGAGACGACTCGTCGTAGCCGCACCGGCGGCAGACCCCTTCGTTCCCCCTTTCCTCGAAACAATAGAGACATTGTGCCATCGGGGACGCCTGTCTTCCGTTGTCGACACAACGAACATATCACACCGACCGGACTTCTTCAATAGTTTTCGTCATGCTTTTGCGTGAAACCCGAGACCGTGGCCAGAAAATATTTTTTTCGATACATCTTGTAATTTCAGAAAAGATAGCTATAGTTTTTTTGCAGAGGGAGGATCTTCGTGGGACCCATGACAGAACCGCTGACGAGAGAAAGTCTGGGAGAGGCACTGAGCGCCATATTTCCCGATGTGGCGTTCGTCAGGGGTCGCCATATTCCCGAGACAAAGAGCCGCATACGCCCCGACTATCATGCATCTCAGATCCGCCTCATCGTACAGTTCGACGACCCGAAACATTACACGCAACCGCTCCGCATTCTGCTCGACGAAAAGGAGAACCGCCTTTTCACCCAGCACGACTACGAGGTGGTACGCATCCCCTACTTCGTGCAGTTGTCGTCAGAAGTGATCGCCCGCCTCTTCGGAACGACCTGTCACTATCGACAGCGTTATCCTCACGGATTCGCGCACAAGAATGCCGTTCTCCCCGCTGCCTTCTGCTGTCTCGGCATCGAGCGGTTCGCCGGCGATCTGGAGCGATTCTCCTTCATCCGGGACGAGATACTGAGATCGCTCGATCAAAAGGTCGCCCTCCTCAAGGACGAGCGGCTCGTCTATCCCGCCGGTGGGAAGGAAGGGATCTTGAAACGGATGTTCGCCCTCGAGCGATCTTCCCGTTGACTTTCTTCCCCAAGAAAGATATTTTCAAGGAAAAGCGGAGGAACGGATGCCTCACTTCGCCTCGGCGCCATCCCTTGAGGAGCTCGACCGGAAAGTAACGGAGATAGCCGCCCTCACCGCCCAGATAGAGACCGAGAGTCTGCAGGAGGCGATAACCTTCTCTCATCTCCTCGCCGCGGCCTACGCGCTTCGCCGCGCCATCGCGCACGAATCGGCCGAGGTGACCGACCCTCTCCCTGACGACGGGGATGTCGTCATGCGTCTTGTGGCACAATCGGTCGCCGCGGGAGAGACCCCGCACGAATCGTGGCTCGCGGGGTTCTATCTCGCCGCCGCCGTCGAACGGCTTTCGGCGGCCGAGGCGCGCCTGAAGCGCTACCGCGATGTCGCCCGGCCCGACGCCCAGCCGAGACAGCCCCAGATCCGTCTGGCGACCCGGAGGACCCGCGCCGAGGAGATCGCCGCGGCGGTCGCCCGGCTTGAAGACATCGCCCGCCGCATCATCCCCTGATCATACGGCGACACCGCCCGCGGGACCGCACCGGGAAAAAGTTGTCTCCCGCCGTTTTCCTGCTATAGTGATTCCGGGTGACGATGCACGGAGGACTCAGGTGAAGAAGCTGACGCTTTTCGTGCTCGCAGCGACAGGATGGTTTCTCTCCTGCAGCGAGCCCGGTCACGACGACATCGGCAAATACGACTATCTCAACGACCTCACGAGTTACGCCACCGACGAAGACTACGCCGCCGTTCCCGACGAAGATTCCGACGCAGAGAAACAGTGGCAGGCGCGCTTCCAGTTCTACGGCATCATCAACGCCGAGAACACGCCGACCGCCGACCTGCGGCTCGGCGACGGACGCCTCTTCTACACCGACGAATCGGGCGAGGAGCAGGCCTTCATCGGGGCACTCTGGGTCATGAAGAAGAACATCAACAACAGCGCCGGATTCCAGATCCCGCTCTTGCAGGTGTTCTTCGCCCAGCATCTGCAGGACGGCGAAGGAACGCTCTTCGTTCTGCAGTTGGACGGATCCTCCCTTAACAAGGAAGAGGTCTTCTACCTCAACAACGATCAGCTCTATCTCACCGACACGACGCGGCAGGCTGGCGAGATAACGAAGATATGCTTCCGCCGGAGCGCCTACGACGGCATCGTCCACCTCTTCTCGCACAGTATCCGCGAGGGCGAACCGTTGTCGCTCGACGGCTACGCCGACCTGCGCGATATGGACCCGGTCGAATGCAAGACGCTCCAGTGACCGCCGGACACCGCGGCGCGATCCTTCGTCCCTTCGATAGGGATTTCTTCCGCTCTCTCCCCAAGACCGACCTTCATGTCCACCTCGACGGCTCGCTCCGCATCGAGACGATACTCGATCTCGCCGAGAAGCAGAAGATAGACATCGGCGCGTCCGACGCCGACCGGCTGCGGCAGATCATCGGCCCGGGAAAGGTACACGGTTCGCTCACCGAATACCTTCGCGGATTCGAGACGACGCTCAAGGTGCTCCAGACCGCCGAATCGCTCTACCGCGCCGCGTACGAGCTCGCCGAAGATTGCCATGCCGACGGCATCGTCTACTTCGAGGTGCGCTACTCGCCGGTGCTCCACACCCGCGCCGGCCTGCCGCTCACCGTCATCGTCGAGGCGGTGCTTAACGGCCTGCGCGACGCGAAACGCGATCTCGGCATTCCGAGCGGCGTCATCATCTGCGGCATCCGCAACATCTCGCCCGAGGTGAGCCTCCGCATGGCCGAGCTCGCCGTCGCCTACAAGAACAAGGGGGTCGTCGGCTTCGACCTCGCGGGCGCCGAGCTCAACTATCCGGCGCGCGACCATCTGAGCGCCTTCTCGCTCATCCTTTCGAACAACATCAATGTCACGATCCATGCGGGCGAGGCATACGGTCCCGACAGCATCCATCAGGCGCTCCATTACTGCGGCGCCCACCGCATCGGCCACGGGACGCGGCTCCGCGAGGACGGCGATCTGCTCAACTATGTCAATGACCACCGCATCCCGATCGAGGTGTGCCTCTCCTCGAATGTCCAGACGGGCGCCGTGAAGAGCCTCGACGAGCATCCGTTCCGCTTCTATCTCGACCTCGGAATCCGCGTGACGCTCAACACCGACAACCGGCTCATGACCGACACCACTATGAGCGACGAGTACCTCCGCGCCTACACGACCTTCGATCTCGGCCCCCAACAGATCCTCGATCTTACGATAAACGGCGTCAAATCGGCCTTCATCCCTTATGGACAGAAAAAGGGGATGGTGCAGGCCGCCAAAAAGAAAACCATAGACCTTATCAACAGTTACGCCGGGACCTCCGTTATCTCCTGATCGTTCGCGGAAGAACGGGGGCACACGCCGAAGGTTTTTCTTGCTTTTGCGCCGAATGGGGCGCATAATCGCCTCGTTTGGTTTCCGTGTTGTTTCCCAACCTTTTTTACATGGAGGCGGATATGGCGAAAAAGATCGTGGCGACCACGAAAGACGATTTCATCAAGGCGCTCAAGGAGAGCATGGCGTCGGAGGTGGCGTTGACCAACGAGCAGGCGAAGAACCTTTACGAGACCTTCGTGCAGATCGTGAAGGACACGGTGAGCGCTGAGAACAAGCTCGTCCTCAGCGGCTTCGGCACCTTCAAGAAGCGCGAGCTGAAGGCGCGCAAAGGGATCAACCCGAAGACGGGCGAGCGGATCCAGATCAAGGCCTCGAAGACCGTTTCGTTCAAGGCGGCCGGTTCGTTCAAGGGCGAGCTCTGATCGCTCCGTCGCTCTCGACCATCTTGCAGGCCGCCCGCCATCGGGCGGCCTTTTTTTCGCCATCGGCGCGCTCTTTTGACTTTTACGAGGCCCCGGATAGAGTGCCGTCGGAGGTGCACGATGCTCTGGATGATGACCGCCGGGCGACCGGAACTTTCGGAAACGGGACACTGCGAACACATTGTCCGGCTTGCCGGATCGGGACTCGCCCTCGTCACCCTGCGCTCCGCCGCGTTCCCCGAGGCCGATGCGCTCTGCCGCGCGGCGCGTCGGATCAAACAGGCGGCACCGGGGCTCACCGTGCTCGTCCGGGGCGAGCCCGACCTCGCCTCCCGGTGCGGCGCCGACGGCATCCACCTTTCCTCGCGCGACCTCGACAAGGTGCGCACGATGCGCCGTTCGTGCCCGACACTGCGCATCGCCGTCTCGACCCACGCACCCGCCGAGTTCGAGCAAGCCTTCTCCGACGGTGCCGATCTCGCCCTGTACGGCCCGCTCTTTCCCCCTTTCTCAAAGCCGGGAGATGCGCGACCGGCCGTTACGCCGGTGAGCCGCGCCGGGCTCTTCCTCATCGGCGGGATAGACCGTCCGCGCGCCGAGCGGCTCATCCGGCAGGGATTCCGCGACATCGCGGCGGTCTCACTTTTTTATAGCCAAACGGCCTATGATGAGATAAGCTCCCTTGTCCGATTGATGCACGAGGTGATCTCATGACGATGACCCAACTCGAAGCGGCCCGCGCCGGCATACTGACCGAAGAGATGAAGGCGGCGGCGGCGGCCGAACGGATGGACCCCCAGGAGATGCGCCGCCGCGTGGCGGACGGGCGCATCGTGATATGCCGCAACCGCCTTCACGACATCGCGCCGCTCGCCATCGGCGAAGGGTGCCGCGTCAAGGTGAACGCGAACATCGGCACCAGCGAGGATGTGAACTCGCTCGAAGAGGAGCTCGAGAAGGCGCGCATCGCGGTGCGCTACGGTGCCGACGCGGTGATGGATCTCTCCACCGGCGGCGACCTTGAGCTCACCCGTAAAAAGATCATGGACGCGGCTCCGGTCGCCATCGGCACGGTCCCCATCTATCAAGCGGTCGTCGAGCTGTTCCGCGTGAAGAAGAAGGCGATCGCCGAGATGACCGAAGAAGAGCTGTTCGGCGCGATAGAGAAACAGGCGCGGAGCGGCGTCGACTTCATCACCGTCCACTGCGGCGTCACGCGGCGCATCCTCGAGGCGCTCCGGGAGCGCGGCCGTGTCCTCGGCATCGTCTCGCGCGGCGGATCGATCATGGCGCGCTGGATGGCGCACAACGAGGCCGAAAACCCGCTCTTCTCCCGTTTCGACCGGCTCCTCGAGATCGCTCACGAGCATGACTGTGTTCTGTCGCTCGGCGACGGCCTCCGTCCGGGCGCTCTCGCCGACGCGAGCGATCATGCCCAGATAGAGGAGCTCGTGACGCTCGGCCATTTCACCGAACGGGCCCGCGCCAAAGGAGTGCAGGTCATGATCGAGGGACCGGGACATGTGCCGCTTCACCAGATCGCCGCGAACATGCAGATGGAAAAAGCGCTCTGCCACGGCGCGCCGTTCTATGTGCTCGGGCCGCTCGTCACCGACATCGCTCCCGGCTACGATCACATCACCGCGGCCATCGGCGGCGCGCTCGCGGCGATGAGCGGCGCCGATTTCCTCTGCTATGTGACCCCCGCCGAACACCTCTCGCTCCCGACGGTCGAGGATGTGAAGGAAGGCGTCATCGCTTCCCGCATCGCGGCGCACGCCGCCGACATCGCCAAGGGGTGGCCCGGCGCCCTCGAACAGGACCGCGAGATGTCGTGCGCGCGGCGACGGCTCGACTGGACGGAGCAGGAACAGAGGGCGGTGGACCCCGAGAAACTGCGTAGCTCCCGGGAACGCCGCGCACCCCAGGCGGACCGCGGCACCTGCTCGAGGTGCGGCGACCTGTGCGCCGTCAAGAACTTCAACGAGGCCGAGGAGCGCCTGCGCAAGAAATCGGCGTCATGAGCAAACTGGCCCTGCCGGTCCCCAACCGCTGGCGTAACTTCTACCACTTCGCTGAACTCGATTCGACGAACGAAGAGGCGATCCGGTTCATCGGACGGGGAGTGACCTCGGGTGTCGTCGCCGCCGACCGACAGACGGCGGGTCGGGGCCGCGCAGGAAAGCTCTGGCACTCTCCGACGGGCAACCTCTATATTTCCTTCTTCGAACGGACAACGCCCGAACGGGCGCTCGACATGGCGAAGATCGCCGGTCTTGCCGCCTTCGACGCCGCGGCCGCATTCACGGACCCCGCCCGTTTGCGTCTCAAGTGGCCGAACGATCTGCTCGCCGACGGTAAGAAACTCTGCGGCGTTCTCATTCAACACCTCACCCGCGGGAAAGATCTCTTCACCGTCACCGGCATCGGCATCAACATCGAAACACCCGACAAGGCGGCCTTCCCGTGGCGCTGGGAACCGACCTCTCTCGAGGAGGTTACCGGAACTTCGATAACGAGGGTCGCCGCATTCCGCGAACTCGCCGCCGCCCTTGCGGAATGGATCGAATCATCGCCCGAAGCCGTTGACGCCGCCTACGCCGGCCGCGTTTCGTGGATGCTGAACGCCCGCGTCTCGTGGACCGCGGGAGAGCAGGAGCTCGACGGAACGATCTCTCGCTTCAGCGACCGCGGCAGCCGCTTGCGCCGGCCGAAGATCTCGTTCTCCTGGATGGCTATAAGTTTGAGGTCCGGCAGGGCGAAGCCGGTAGAGACCGGAAAGGTCGAGATGGAGACGGGGAGGTCCCTCTGGGGTTCGGCGATCCGCCC
>CAYNMQ010000019.1:0-15179 GCA_964398245.1 uncultured Spirochaetales bacterium
CGGAAGACAACTCCGAAGGCGCTCGTGCAATATGCGGGCTAGAGCATTGACCGAGCATTTGAACTTTTTCAAAGTTCAAATGCTCTAATCCTCCAGAGTCGAGGTGTCGCCGATTTCCTGGCCCAGTTCCTGGGCCTTGAGGATGCGGCGGACGATCTTACCGCTGCGGGTGCGGGGCAGGGAATCCCGGAACTCGATGGTCCGGACCACGGCCACGGCCCCGAGTTCCTTGCGGATGTGCTCCTTGAGTTCCCTGACGAGTTCGTCGGTGGCCTCGACGTCCTCCTTGAGGATGACGAAGGCCTTGGCCACCTCGCCCTTGATCTTGTCCGGTATGCCGATGACCGCGGCCTCGGCCACGGCCTTGTGGTTTTCCAGGGCGCCTTCGAGTTCGGCCGTGCCGATGCGGTGTCCGGAGATGACCAGCACGTCGTCGGCCCGGCCCTGTATCCAGATGAAATCGTCTTCGTCCTTGCGGGCCACGTCCCCGGCCAGGAACATGCCCGGGAACCTGGACCAGTAGGTCTCCCGGTAGCGCTCGGGGTCGTTATGCACGGTCCGGGCCATGGCCGGCCACGGCATCTTGATGCCCAGCAGGCCGCCCTTGCCGGGGCCCACTGGCGTGCCGTTCTCGTCCACCACATCCACCTCGACTCCGGGCAGGGGCTTGTTCACCGAGCCGGGCTTGAGCAGGGAAATGGGCATGGGACTGATCATGACCATGCCGGTTTCGGTCTGCCACCAGGTGTCCAGGAGCGGGCATTCCTGATGCCCGATGGTCTTGTGGAACCAGACCCAGGCCTCGGGTCCGATGGGCTCTCCGACGCTGGCCAGGAGCCTCAACGAGGAGAGGTCGTGCTTCTTCGGGTATTGGGAGCCGAAGCGCATGAGCATCCGGATGAGGGTGGGCACGGTGTAGAGAACCGTGACCCCGTAGCGGTCCACCATGCTCCAGAGTCTGCCGGCCTCGGGGTAGAGGGGGTGGCCCTCATACATGACCATGGTGGTCCCGGCGATGAGCGGGCCGTAGACCCCATAGCAGTGGCCGGGGCTCCCGCCCGGGGCGGGGACGGTTCGAGGGTGATGGCCGCGAAATTCACCAGCGCGGTCATCGCGTCCATGGTCCATTGGTTGTAGAAGGCGAAACGGTCGGAGGCTCCCTGTCGGTCAGGCGGGGGGGTGGTGGTCGGGGCGCTCATCGTCTCCGCGGGCACATCGTTCTTGAGCGACTATAGCAAAAAGGGACCGGCTTTGCAATGTTTAGGAACGCGACCTCCACTAGAACGCTTCGAGCAGGTTGAAGTAGAGTTTGAGATAAGGGCGTTCCGCCGACATGCCGAAGTCGAAACGGAAGTTGATGTTGTTCTTCGTGCTCAGCGTCACACGGAGCCCGGCGCCGCCGGCGAACTTGAGGTCGTCGAAGAGGTAGCGCGCGAGACTGCGGTCCACGGTGCCGACCCCCGCGAAAATGACGGCGCCGAACCGCCACCAGATCGGAACGCGCCATTCGACCTGCGCCGCCGCGGAGGTCTTGTCGCGGTAACGGCCCTGAGGATAGCCGCGCATGAGGTTCTGGTTTCCCAGAGATGGCAGGTAGGGGAGGGGCGGGTCTCCCGTGATGACGGTGTTCAGCGAGAATTGCCATGCAAGGACGCTTTTAAGCGGCAGACTATGATAGTGCCGGTGGTCGAACAGAAGAGTGGTGAACGAAAAGTCGCTGAGAAGCGCTTCGTTGAAACAGGTGACCGAGAAGACGGTGAGCGATCCGTCGCGGGGGTAGAGCGAGGCGTCGCGGGTGTCGCGGGTGAACTTGACGCCGAGTCCCGAAAAGAATCCGCTCGGTCTGGTGTGCGCTACATACGCGGCGAGCGGGCCGTCTTCTTGGTAGGAGAAGAGCTTATGGTACCCCTGCAGGACGCTGATGCCGCCGTAGATCTTTTCCCACAGACGCATCGAGAAAGTGACCTCGCCTCTCACGGTGAGTGGCGTGTACTTCTCGGGTCGCCACGGGCTGTGAGGGCCGATGCCGTAGAATTCTTCGGGATAGCGGGAAACGACGAGCACGAGATCGGCTTTGTAGCGGCCGTCGTCAAGGTAGAGCGTCCCGGCGTTGGCGTTGAGTATCTGATTGTTGAGAGTGTAGAAAAGCACCGAGTCGCTCCGTTCCTCCTCTTCGGTCTTGTAGTTCTTGCGGAACAGGATCGCGGTGCCGCCGAAACCGAAACTGGTGTCGGAGGTGTAGAAGGCGATCGGAAAGGCGACGATGCCGGAACCCTTTTCCTCATCCGGTTCCGGCGCGGCGACGGTCGCCTCGTCGGCGGGGCCGGGATCGACGCATTGTCCCGATCCGTCGCGCAGAGGGACCCCCGAGAAACCGGCGGGGCATGCGGCCACCAGCGAAGAGGCCTGAGCCGCGAGGGCGAGGAATAATAGCGCTCTCATTAAGGAAAAAATATCCGATTGGCGCTGAGATTGCAAAGATAAAATTGAAGGGGGTCTCTTTCTGTGATAGTATTCTGCGAAAGATGAACCGTCATTGAGGTGTGCCATGGGGCGTATCATCGTTTCTTGCGCCGTTATCATTCTGCTCTTCGTTTCCTGCGCTGCGGCGGGAAAGCCGGTCGCGGCGTCACGGGAAAGGGGAGAGGAAACGCTCTTCTGCGAGCCGGCCCCTCAACACGGCGGCAAAGAGGTCGCGGCACTTACCGACCTCTTCTTCAGCGTCGGTCCGCGGCCGGGCGATTTCGACCGCCTGCTTGCGGCGGCACTCGAACGCTACCCCGGAAACTATCAGCTGCACGAAATGGCGGCATGGTGGGCGCTCGTCCGCGGCGACCGGCGGGCGGCGAACGAGCATCTTGCCCGCGCTCTCTGCGACCTTTCCAGCCCGTATGCCGACCTGTATCTCTATCAGTTGAGCCGCGATCTTGCGGGAGGGGAAAAGCGGCGATTCGTCCCCTTGCTTACCCTGTTGGGGGAGCGTCATCCCGACCCGATCGTTCGCTCCGTGGCGTCGGCGGTGGCGGCCGATCTCCTCATCGATCTCGGACAGATCGCGGAGGTGCGCCGGATCGCCGACCGGATCGGCTATCTCGGCGATTGGATGGTCATCGGCACCTTCGACAACGATCAGGGAAAAGGGTTCTATGAAGCCTATCCGCCCGAACAGGAGATAGATTTCGGGAAACGATATAAAGGACAGAGCGGCGAGATCGGCTGGATGAGGGTCATGCCGATCCGTCACGACCGGTTCCTCTCGTTCAAGAACCTTCTGTACCCCGATAATTGGTCGGTCGCCTACCTCGTCACCCATGTCGAGGCGGCGGAGGAGCGCGACGCTCTGCTCCTCGTCAGCACCGGCAACCCGACCGCCGTGTGGGTGGGCGGAAAACAGGTGTACGCCAACGACAAGCTCGAACGCTTCTTTTATGACACCATCCGCGTTCCCATACGGCTCGCGAAAGGATGGAACCGGATACTCGTCAAATCGGCGGCGGAGAACGATTCATGGCTCTTCGCGGCGCGCCTTGCGGCGCCCGACGGAACGCCGCTCACGACGCTGCGCGTCGCCGCCGACGCCGGCGGCGCTCCGCTTGCCGCGCCGGTGTCGCAACCGGCCGCGCCGGAGGAGATCGCGGCGCGCCAGCCGACCTTCCCGGAGCAGAACCGAGCGTTCTTCCTGCAGGCGCTTCGCGCCGAACGGGAAGGGGACCGGAAGCGGGCGAAGCAGGCGATCCTCTCCTTCTACGAGGGAAACCCCGACAACCCGTTCGCGATGTTCCTTGCGGCCAAGACCTTCCGGGAGAACGACGAGGAAGGACAACTCATAGATCTTCTCAACAGAACGATAGATACGAACGGCATCCGCACGGCGGGATTCCTCATACAGCGGGGCGATTTCTTCCGGCGCAAGGGGATCCGGGACAACGCCGAAGAGGACTATCGCACCGCGCTGGCGCTCGAGCCGAATGCGGAGGGCGCCTATTGGGGCGTTGCCGAAGTGCTTGGGGAACGGGGGCTTCAAAAGGATCGATGCGATACCTTTGCGGCGATGGCGGCGCGGTGGCCCGACGATGCCGACATCATCAGGTCCGAGGCCGATTGTCTCAATGCACGCGGCTATGAACGGGATGCCGAGGCGCGTTTCCGGGCTGCGCTCGCCGTGGAACCGGGGCGGCTTGCCACGATTCGTCGCCTTGTTTCTCAAGCGCGGTCACGACAGGATTATGCCGGTGCGCTCGCGCTCGTGAACATCATGGCGCTCATCTCGCCCGACAATCCCGATTATCCGATGGAGCAGGGAGAACTTCTGCGACGCCTGAAGCGCTACGACGAGGCGCGGCGGGCGTTCGAACGGGCGGCGGCACTTGCGCCGTACGAGCCGGGCCCTTATCAGAGTCTCGGCGATCTGGCGTGGGAACGCGGTATGCGCGAGGAAGCGCTCCGGCGCTGGCGCGAGGCTCTCGACCGCAACCCGCGCAATGCCTCGCTCGCCGACAAGGTGGCATACCTTACCGCCGCCGCCGAGAAGGACCCGGCGGAAGCGTTCGTCCCGAACGACGAGGAGATACGGCGTCTCATCGCCGCCGCCCGCGCCGTCACTCCCGATCCGGCGGCGAAGGCGCTCATGGTCTACGATCATGCGGTCGTACAGGTCAACGACGACGGGTCGGCGAAATGGTACATCACCGAGGTGAAACTCGTCGTCAACGACGCGGGGAGGGACATTCTCATCAACGAGAATCTGCCGTACACCGGTTCGGTCAAGATACGCAAGGCCTACTCGCTCGATCCGGGCGGCGTGCGGCAGGAGGCGAGTTCCATCCGCGGATCGCAGATACGCTTCCGGCAGCTGGACA
This sequence comes from uncultured Spirochaetales bacterium, assembly GCA_964398245.1. Classification (GTDB taxonomy): domain Bacteria; phylum UBP6; class UBA1177; order UBA1177; family JAKLFG01; genus CALITV01. Next base: position 4,860 of record CAYNMQ010000019.1, read on the forward strand.
AGGGGTCGGCGACCGTCGTGCAGTATGTCCACTACAGCCCGGCGCTCCGCTTCCTTGAGAACCACTTCCTCGCCGAGTGGTATCTGCAGACGACCTACTACCAGATGCTTCACAGCGAACTGCGCCTCATCTATGATCCGAAACGGGAGATGGTCTTCGATGTCCGGGGAGCGGTCGAAGAGAAGACGGAGTCGTTCGGCAACCGCACGATGAAGATATTCATCGCGCGCAACCGACCGCCGCTTTCCCCCGAGCCGATGATGCCGCCGGTGGGCGACCTTCTTGAGCAAATAACGGTAAGCTCGGTGAAAAGTTGGGATGAGTATGTGAACTGGGAACGGGCGCTTCTCAAAAAGGCCTTCGTCTCCAACAAGGAAGTGCGTGATCTCGCCGTGCGCCTTACCTCAGGGAAGGAAACGCCGCGCGAGAAACTCGACGCCCTGTTCCGCTTCGTTGCGCAGGAGATACGCTACCAGCAGGACTATGAAACGACCATCGCCGGCGTGAAACCGCACACGCCGACCCAGATCCTCGAGCGGCGCTACGGCGACTGCAAGGACAAGGCGGTGCTCATCATACAACTTGCCAAAGAGATCGGCATCAAACTCGAGTATGCCATCCTCCGGACGCGCGACAGCGGGAAACTCCAGATGAAGATACCGAACCAGCAGTTCAACCATGCCATCGTCCATGTGCCGGTCCAGCCGGGCATCGAGAGCGATTTCTTCATGGACCCGACCGTTGATCTGCTCGAGATCGGCACCCTTCGTTCCGATGATCAGGGGGCCATGGCGCTCGTGATGGACCCCGATACCGCCGCCTGGCGCTTCCTCGAGATACCCTACCAGCCGCCCGCCTTCAACTTCGAAGAGCACGATACGCTCTTCACCGTGAGCGAGAGCGGAACGGTAACGGTGCGATCTCAGATAACCGTGCGTGGGCCCACCTCTTCTTCGATACGGCGGACGCTTCGGACCCAGCGCGACGCCGACAAACTGTTCCAGGGGATAGTCAACAGCCTTTTCCGCGGCGGCACGCTCATCAAAGCGGAGCACGGCGACATAGAGGATATCTCGAAACCGCTCACCCTCGTCATAGAGGCCGATGTGTCGAACCTCCTATCGACGCAGGAAGGTGGCAAACGCCTGCTCATACCGGCCTCGCTCATCGGCGCGAGCACCGTCAAACTGACGAGCCGCGCCCTGCCGATGGATCTCGGCGTCAAGGGCTATATGACGATGGCGACGCGCGTCCAACTGCCGCCCAAGGCGAAGGTGACGGCGCTTCCGCAAGCGTTCACGACGACCGGTCCCTGCTTCACCGTCGAGCGGACGGTGAGTGCCGCCGGTTCCGTCGTGACGATGAAGACGACCTACACCAAGGAGTGCACGGTACTGCCGCCCGAGGCCTATCCCGTTTTCCGGACCGCGGTGCAGGAGGTGGTGAACCGTCAGGAGGACTATCTGTTGTTCAAGTGACGGTTTTGGATAGGAAGACCGACGCTTGTCGGCTAGTAGGAATAGCCGCTCGCGAGATACAAGAAATCAACGCCGAACAGGAACGCCTGCCCCGATCCGTTCGCGACGACCGGGCCGTCTATGAACACGCCGTTGTCCTGGTAGTCGAAGGTGGCGGTGGTGATGCTGTCCTTGGCTGAGGCGGTCAGCGTGAAATCTTCGGGGATGCCGTCCGAGTTGCTGTCAATGGGAGTGGCGCGGACCTCCAGCACGAACATCTGCTGGGTGTAGTAGGTGTCATAGTAGCGCTGGACCGTGGGAGAGGTCGGGATGCCGCCGCAGTTGAGGGCGGCGTATTGAGTGGGGAAATTCTCCAGAGCACTGATCGGCGCCGCCGAAGCATAGGCACAACTGATGGTCGAACCGAAGGAGGACACCTCCCATGACATGGTCGTCGGATCGGGGGATGAGCCCTTCTTCCCGCGGAGGAGGTATGCGGACGGGCTCACCGCGAGGTCTTGAGTCTCCTTTGCCTGCAGGAATCCGCCGGCGGTCACCACCACGATATCCTCGGCCGGGCCCTTGTTCTTGTTGTCCCATACGACGCGGACCGACCCGTGACCGGCGAGGGTGAAGCACAGCTTCGTTCCGTCGGGATCCGAGGAGCATCCGGCGACATCGCCGCTCAGGGTTATCTTGTGGGAACCGTTCTCGTCAATGATCTCGGCGAAATCGCCGTTGTTCTCGTCGTAGCCGACCAGGCTGCGATCGGAGGCGGCGTTGATGTATTTCTTGGCGCCGCCGAACACAAGGATCGCCGGATGGAAGTTGCCGTCCCCGTCGTACCAAGAGATGTCCGTCATGCCGTGAAGACAACGCCCGCGGGACATGGATTTCCACGGCGATACGACCCCGTTCTTGTCGATCTTGATGATGTCGGCGAAGGCGCTGTCGGCGTTGCATCCGCCGCTGATATAGACCTCTCCGTTGATGGAGAGGGCGCGCGCATGAGCCCTTCCGGAGAAAGAGCTCTTGGGTTCCACCGTTTCCGTGGCGGGGTTGAAGAAATATATCTTGTCGCTGTACCCGGTCTGTGTCTTGCCGAACGCGATGACGACAAGCCCCTCGGGAACGGTCGCCGAATCAAGGAGCGCCATGGCGTGATCCTTTACCGCTTCGCGCAATTCGGGGCCTGCCGCCGCCTTGAGGTCGGTCATGTCTATAAGCCGCGTCTGTCGTTCGAAGGTCTCCGTTCCGCTCGAGAGATAGGTCGAACCGCCGGCCAGGAAGACCCGGCCGTCCTTGAGAACGACGGCGGCTGCACCCGAGGCGCCTTCTTTCAGGAGGTTCGCGCTGGAGGAGGAGTTCTTCTTTATGGAAGAAACGCGGACAAGGTCGCCGGTCAGTCCCAAGAAGAGATTGACCGTGTAGTTCTTGTTCTCCTGGTAATAGATACCCTCGGTGCTCCCGCTCAGTTTGACCTTACCGTTCTTGTTGACCACTTTGGCGAAGAACTTGTAATAGCGGTTGCTCCGTAAGGTCCGGGCGAATTCCTCTTCCCCGGCAGTTGATAGGTCCCGGAAGGTATGTTGGGAGTCCAGCGAGTAGGGTGTGGCAAAAGAGTGGGTCGAGAAGGTGACGTGCTCGAGGGTGTCCTCCCTGACGATACAGAAATCATCGTTCTCTTCCGATGCGTTCCGGCAGGAATGGGTGGCCGTGAGCTCGCTCGGGACTTCGGGCAGAACGACCGTGATCTTCAGACTGCCGGTGTTCTGCTGGCCGCACGATGCCAATAAGAAAAAAAGCGCCACGGTCGGCAAAAGAAAAAGCGATATCTTCATGGAACGACCTCCTTGTGTTCTTATGACCGTCATGAACTTACTTCGCTGCTGCGCTTTTCCACTCGATGACATTCCCCCGCGGAGGCTCGGTCCTCGTGAGGAAATAAATGCCGGTTCCGGCGCCGGCGATGGCTATGATGGTCACGGTGGCGATGAACCATGTGGTTTCATAGAAGGGAACCCGCTTGATCTCAGCCATCGAGGCCTCTTTCTGATCGTCTTCCTTCTGTTCGACTTTTCCTTCGAAGTAGAAGTTCTCGCCGACCTTCAGATTCACGCTTCCCGGTGCTGCGGGCGCGTTGTCCTGCGCGTAGAGAGAACAATCGGCGAGAAAAACGATCATTACCGCCGCGGCAACGACTTTCGTAACGTAAGCCATGACGCATCCACTCCTTAGTATAATAAGACCGTCTGTTCCGAGAACGCATAACATATCTCAAAAACCGAGTCAACAATTTTTTGAGCCGTGGAAGAAGACGGCGGGAACTTGCCGGCCGACAGCGGAACCCTCATCTTATCCGCTCTCTATCATCAACTCGGCGATGGCGTTTCTTAAGTTCACCGTTCGGCAGCCGATGACCGAAAAAAGGCGTTTTTCTTCGTAGAGTTCCATGAAATCGACCACGGTGATGGTGTTGCGCGGCGATGCCGGCGTTTCGGCGGCGATAAGCTGGTTGGAGATGAGTTTCTTGATGGCCTCCTTGTGTTGGCGCACGATGGCGAGTCCCGCCGTCTCACGATGCAGGGCCTCTTCCGGTTTGAGGTTCCCCTTGATGGAGTGAAAGATGCGCCCCTCAAGGTACACCAAGGTCGAAATGGTGTGCCGGTCTTGGCTGGTCAAGACCTCCGTTTGAATATGGAAGATCCGGTTCTTGTGCCTGATGTTGGTGTTGAATCCGGGGAACAGAGACATCAGTTCTGGGATCCGACATAACGACCGATGCGCCGGCGCCGGAAGTGGGGCCGTTTCGGTTTGGGTTCCACATGTCGCATGACGATCTTGCCCGCCGCTATCTCGCGCAGAGCTATGATCGGCTCCTTGTTGTCTCTCGTGTTGGGGATGAGCGGCGGCGCTTTTTCCAGAAGTTGACGGGTCCTTTTGGCGGCGAGAATGATGAGTTCCAGCCGGTTCGGGATCTTCTCCAAGCAATCTTCAACGGTTACACGGGCCATGGGTGCTCCCTGAAAAAAGTTACGGAGGGCATTCTAGCGTCGAAGAAGGATTTTGCAACATTTTGGGGCTTTTCTTTCTCTTCAAGGGTGTTTCTTGGCGAACCGGTGGAAACTTATCGCCGCGAGCAGATAGCAGAAGGCGGCCGCAGTGAGAACGAAGGTGAATCCGTATGCCATGGCGAGCAGTATCGCCAGAATGGAGCTCACCACGCCGGCAACGCTGTTGATGGCGCACGCCCACGGGATGAATCCGGGATTCTTTTCTCCGACGATGGTGAGTCCGCTCGGAAAGAAGATCCCCATCCCGAAACCGAGCGGGGCGAGAAGAAGGGCGGATATCGCGATGCGAAGGGCGAAAGATGCTGAAAGGAAATGGGCAGTGAGGGGAGGAAGCGCCGCGGCGTAGCCGAGAACGAGTAATGGCATGACGGCGGCAAGCCCCTTGAAGAGGCGCCGATCGCCGAACCGGATCTGGAACTTCTTGCTGAAGAGAGCGCCGATTCCGGCGAAGGAAAGAAGAAGCATGATAATCGCCGCGATGGCTTCGGACGGGTTGCCAAGGAAGAGGACGAACCGCTGGATGAGCGACAGCTCGATGAACATGAAACCGATGCCGAGCATGGAAAAGTAGATGACTTGGAGATGCGGAGAGAAGAGACGCTCCTCTTTTCGCATCAGGAACAGGGGCGCGACGACAAGCAGAAAAGAGAAAAGAAGCGACTGAACGAGCGAGAGGATCAATATGGTCAACGCCACGGGCATCTTGTCGACCGGGGATCCGCCGCCCCCCCATTCTCCCGTAAAGAGGTGGCGAAAGCGGTAATAGTGGAAGAAGAACGGTTTGTCGTCGGAAACGGGGGTTATGTCATAGTCGTAACGGCTTATGAAAGAGGCGTCGGTGCCGTCGGCCGCTGCGGAGAAATATGCGTGGAACGAGTTTCTGATATAGGACGCGCCCTGCGTGAAAGAGAAAGGATATCCCCGGAACACCGGTTCCCAATAGGGGTCGTCGACCTCGAAACCGGGGGCATAGAGGATCCTTGTTCGTTCCGACTCGCGTACCCGTTCCGCGAGCGTAGCGATCTCATGCCATGTGAAAGGACGCCGCTTTACCAGCACCGCGCCGAGGTGTCCATCGCCGATGATGACGATGTGGCGCGCCGGATCCGAGGCTCCCATGGCGCGGAGGACCGACACCATCTCGGTGCAGAGACGCAGCGTTTCCCGCGGCGGCCAGAAGAGCCACCGTATGATCGAAAGCGTGCCGTCGGGGGTAAGATGTTCGAGATATTCGCGAATGGCGTCGGTGGTGTAAAGGTAGCTCTCGCTGAGGACATAGGCGCCGCTGGCAAGGGCCGTCCAGGTGTCGACCCCCGACATCTGGATGATGTCGTAGCGGTCGGACGAGCGCCGGATGTATCTGCGGCCCTCGCTGTGAACGACGGTTACCCGCGGGGCCTGATACGGGCGCGCGATATAGTCGGCGTAGCGGTCGCGGGTGACCTCGATCATCGCCTTGTTTATCTCGACCCCGACGACGGAGGAGGCGTCGTTGTGGAGCGCCGTTACGACATCGGTCCCCCCTCCGAGACCTACGATGAGAACCGTCGGCCGCTCGTGAACGAGGTAGGCGACCGAATAGAGCGACCGCCCGATGGCCGGGTAATCAAAGGTGCCGGGGGTGCTGACCGAGGGAAAGTCATAGAGCAAGGTGTAGGCGTCCCCGTCGATGGTGATGACTTTGTTCTTGAGCTCGGGGAAATAGTTGAAGAACTCCTGAGACCGCTTGTTGGAAAAAACATCAATGCGGGCGACCCGGTCCCACGCGGTGTATTCTATCGCCTGATCCGGATCGTAGGCGCGCCCCATGCCTATCGCCTTCGACGGCGGAGCCGTTATGGGGAAAAGAGCGCTTCGCGCCGGATAGAGCGCAATGATACAGAGCGTCAGGCAGCCTGTTATGAGGCGCGCTTTACGGTGATCCCCTGACGCGCTGAAGCAGAAGGCGGCTGCGGTGGCCGCGGCGGAAAGGAGAAGCGTCGCCCCTTCTCCGCCGAACTGTTCGAGAAGGAAGATCGCCGCGAACCCGCCGATGGCGGAACCGGCGAGGTTCACGAGGTACAGCACATTGATCCGTTCCCGTTTCGTCCGGAACAGCAATGCCACCACAACGCCGGCGAAGAAGTAAGGGAAGATGAGCGCAAGGTAATAGAGGAACACATAGGCGAGCTGAAGCAGGCGATCGCTCATGTAGGTGTCGAGCGGGATCCGGGTCGCCAGAGCGAGGGACACGATGGAGAATATCCCCAGCAAGGCGGCATGGGACGCGAGCGCGACCGACGGTTGCGCCGGTTCCCTCCGCCGTGTCGCGAGCCATGTCCCCGCCGCTCCCATGCCCATGAGGGCGATGGAAATGACCATGTAGGCGAGATGATGCCACAGCGTGAAGCTGAAAATGCGCGTGTGGAGGATCTGAAGGCCGAGTACGACAAGGGAAACAAGAAAGAGTCCGGCGGCACTCACAAGGTTCTCCTTACGGCAGAACGGTCTTCAGTCCTCTGACACCAGAAAATGTTCCCTGTGCAGTGATCCGTCCCCGACGAGTTCGACGGACACGCGGTAAGAACGCTTTATCTCCTTCATCTCCGCTTCCAGCGAATGTTCGAGGGCGAAGACGACATCGGGATGGGCGGTTATGCGGAACCGTTTCGCGCCGTACAGCCGGTTCCTTCGAACGATCTCCCGCATGATGGAAAAGCCTACCGACCCCCGGGAAAGGGTCGCGCCGCTTCCCGAGCAGTAGGGACAAGGTTCGGTCAGGGCGGCATGGGTGCTTTCGGTGGTCCGTTTTCTCGTTATCTGGATGAGTCCGAGCCGCGTGAACTGATACACCGAGTTCTTTGCGGAATCGCGCTCGAGCGCGGCCTCGAGCGCCCGGATGATCTTCTGCCGGTTCGAATGGTGCCGCATATCGATGAAATCAACCACGATGATCCCCGCGATGTTGCGGAGCCTTATTTGATAAGCGATCTCTTCGGCCGCCTCGAGATTGGTTCGGAGCACGGTCTGCTCGAGCGACTCGTGTCCGAGGAACTTTCCCGTGTTGACATCGATGACGGTGAGCGCTTCGGTAGGTTCGATGAAAATGAATCCGCCGCTTCGCAGCCATATCTTTTTGGAGAGGGCCTTCGCCAGTTCGGCCTCGATGCCGTAGTATTCGAAGATCGGATAGGAGAGATCGTGCAGGCGGACCGCGTCGAGGCGTTCCGGAAGAAAGGAGGAGACATAGGCCTTCACCGCCCGGTAGTCCTCTTCACGGTCACAGATGACGGCGGCAAGGTCCTCGGTGTAGGTGTTTTTCACCGCTTCGATGAGCGGATCCACCGGATCCCCGAGGATCTGCTCGTTCTTCCCGCGCCGAAAGGTCTGCTGAATGGCGTGCCATTTCTTGATGAGAAGGGATATCTCTCGTTCCACCAGCTTGTCCGTGGCGGCGGCGGCCATCGTGCGGATAACGATGCCGTACCCTTTTTCCGCCGTTCGTTTGGCGATCTCCCCGAGGTCGCGTCGGCGGTCGGGATCGGATATCTTTTTGGAAACGCCGATGTGACGGATGGTGGGCATAAGGACGACGAAGCGTCCCGGAAGCGTCACATGGGTGGTAAGGCGCGCCCCTTTTTGACCGATAGGCTCTTTGACCACCTGAACGATGATCTGCTGGCCTTCCTGTACATAGTCGGGGATGTGCGCCGGGGCCGCTTTCCCGGTCGGTTCTTCTTCGTCGGGGTCATGTTCCAGCTCTTCGTAGGAGAGATCCTTGCGCAGATCGCGAAGGTATATGAAACCGGTCCGGTCATGTCCGAAGTCGACGAAGGCCGACTGCATGCCCGGGACGATGCGTTTGACCGTGCCGCGATAAATGTTGCCGAGACACGGACGATCGTTGCTCCGGTAGGCGGCACATTCGACGAGGCGACCATCTTCGAGAATGGCGATCCGTCGTTCGCCCGGCAAAGAATTGACGATGATCTGACGCTCCATGTCAGCCGGCGGTGATGGGACTCTTCTGGCGCATGAAGCGGATTGACTTGTCGGTCTTCAACTCGCGAAGCTCTTTTTCGATCTCGTCGAGCATGCTCGGCTTCATATGAAAGACCCACACCGGAACATTTCTCGTGACCAAAGCCAGTTCCTGTTCGAGATCGTGCGGGGTCAGGTGTTTCGAGTTCTTGGCGATGGCGTTAAGCCGGTTGGGGAAGGAGGTCTCCCAACATAATGTCCGGAGATTCTTCTCCGCGTTCACGGCGTCGACGAAGGCGGGGCATCGGTGGGTGTCCCCCGAGTATCCGAGGCTGTCGCCGCCGCGCCGGACGATGAAGCCGACCGATTCCACCACATGGTTGACCGGTATGGGAAGGAATTCGATGTCCTCGATGACGAACGGCTTTCCGAACGAAAAGAGGCTGAAGGTCACGGTCGGCGTCCCTTTGCCGGGAAGTTTCGTGAAATCGGGCCAGATAAGGTCGTTGAAGATGTTGTTCTGGATTTGTTCGGCGATCGTTCGGGTCGTGTGAATGGTGAACGAGTTGGCGCCGTAGGAGAGCATGAAGTCGGCCAATGTGGGAAGGTCCTTGACATGGTCGAAGTGAGCGTGGGTGACGACGACATGCTTGATCTTGAGAAGGTCCTCTTTCGACATGTTCGAAAGGATGGCGCCCGCATCAATGACGATGGAGGGCGACAGGCGCATGGAGATGCATTTCTTTTCTTCGAGGTCGCTCCCGTAACAGCCGAGAGGCAATATCGTGAGGCTCACCGCGCACCTGTCATCCTGATGTTGAAGGCGATGCTACCCTGACGAACGGTGATTTGTCAAGAAAAGATACAAAACAGGGGTAAAAAAATTGACAAAAGCTTCGTTGTCTGCCATATAAAAAATGTTTCCCCGAGATGAGCTCGGGGATTTATATATCGTGATGAGTGACGGTCGAAAGCCGCAAGGCTTCTCGATACTTGCGGGAAGGGCGTTTCTTTGCGCCGTTTTTCCCGGCCGAGAGGTTGTTCTGAAGGCCGTTCTCTCATCACCAGAGGTTTTTTAGGCTCTTTTCAAAAATGTGATGTGAGGAGAGAACGATGTACCTTACTGTTATCGCCACATTGGCAGCTGGCATCCTTATCGGCGCGGCGCTGTGCTATATGGCCCTCAACCTTATTTTCAAGAACAAAACCGAGAAGTGGCGCCGGGAGGCCGATGAGTCCCGCCTCAAGGCGGAGGAGATCCTCAAGCAGGCCGAATTGAAACGGCAGGAGATCCTGCTGGAGGGCCGCAAGGAAACGGAACGGCAAAAGAACGAGCTGCTCCGGGAGTTCAAAGAAAGAGAGAAACGGCTCAACAAGAAGGAGGAGCAACTCGACGCGAGGGACGAGATACTTCTCAACAAAGAGCGGGAGAGCAAGAATGTCGAAAAACGACAACTCGAGACAGAGAAGTATCTCGAAGCGAAGATGCGCGAAGTGGAGGCGATGCGCGAGAACATCAAGACGGAGCTCGAGCGGGTCGCCGGCATGACGCAGGAAGAGGCGATGAACAGCCTCATACAGAAGATCGAGGACGAAGCGAAGCACAAGGCCGCGAAAAAGGTGAAAGCGATAGAAGATGCGGCGGTCGAGGAATCCGAGCGGAAATCGAAGGAGATCGTCGCGACCGCCATCCAGCGGTATGCCGGCGAGTATGTGTCGCAGGCGACCGTCACGACGGTGGCGCTTCCCAGCGATGAGATGAAGGGACGGATCATTACATCGCCACGAAGCTTATATCGGTGTTTTAATCGACGATCTAATCACTAAAA
>CAYNMQ010000020.1:0-7538 GCA_964398245.1 uncultured Spirochaetales bacterium
GCGAGCGTCACCGATTTCACCGTATACCGGTCACCCTCGGTGACGACGAAGGTGATATCTATGTCGCGCCGGTCGGGAGATATGGTCACGATGGGACGCGAGACGCGGACATTGACGAATCCCTCCTCATTGTAGAGATACATGATGCGCGCCTGGTCCTCTTCGAGAAGTTCCTTCTTGTATCCCTCGTCCTTGAAGAAACTGAAGAGCCCCTCCTCTTGCGTGTTCAGCCGTTCCTTGATGTAGTCATCAGAGAGGAAGGCATTACCCGATATGGTTATCTTGCGGACCCGGCTCCGATCACCCTCGGTCACCGTGAAGGTGAGCGCCGCTTCGTTGTTCTTCTCGTTTATGACGAGATCATCGACCACCTGCACGGTAAGATAGCCCTTTTCCTTGTAAAGGTCGGCTATCTTTTCCCTGTTGCGCGCGATCTTCTCGTTGTTGACCAGTTCGTTCTTCTTGATGTCCAGCACCTTCTCGATATCTTCGGTGTCTATCTTGCGGTTACCGGTGACGCGCACGGCGACGATGACCGGTTGCTCGACCACCTTGACGCGGATGACGCTCGCATCGAGATCGTAGTAGATCTCGATGTGCTGGTAGAGTTTCGAGCCGTAGAGTTTCCGAAGGATCTCGTCTATCTCTCCTTCGGTCATCGCCGTTTTCCCCTCGAAGTGCTTCGTGATGAGAGAACACTCGGTGCGATTGCACCCTTCGGTAAGCACCTGATGGATCTCGACCGCTCCCAGCGGCGCCACGGTCAGGAGTATAAGGAGAAGTGCGGTTCTCACATCGGCCATACCTTTCCGTCCCGCAATTCATAGGTAAGCGGCATCCGGCGGGCGAACTGCCGGTTGTGCGTCACGAAGATGGTGGTGAGCCGATGTTCCTCGGCGAGAGCGAGCACGAGATCAAGCACCGCCGCGCCGGTCTCTTCGTCGAGGTTTCCCGTCGGTTCGTCGAGCAGGAGCAGTTTCGGCTTCCTCACGAGCGCCCGCGCGATCGAGACCCGCTGCTGCTCGCCGCCCGACAGCTCGGCCGGCTTATGCTCAATCCGCTCGGCAAGCCCCACCCGCGCGAGCATCTCGCGCGCCGCGGCAAAAGCCTCCGTGATCGGGCGTCGTGCGATGAGAAGCGGCATCGCGACATTCTCGAGCGCGGTGAACTCAGGAAGAAGGTGATGGAACTGGAAGACGACACCGACCGTCGCGTTGCGGAAGCGGCTGAGACGGCTATCATCCATCGCGAACGGATCGACGCCTTCGAAGCGGACCGTACCACCGTCGGGGCGTTCGATCGTCGCGATGATCGACAGGAGCGTCGACTTCCCGGCGCCGCTTTTCCCGATGAGCGACATGCGTGACGCGTCGGGAAGTTCGAGGTTGACATCCCGGAGGACCTGCAAGGTCTTTCCTTCCACCGCGTAAGATTTGGCGATGTGTTCGAGCACGAGTGTCATGGCACCCTCATTCATAACGGAGCCCTTCGGCGGGCGGTATGCGCGATGCCCGCCAACTCGGGTAGAGCGTCGCGAAGAAACTTACGACCATCGCGCTCGCCGCGACGATCGCAAAACTCACCGGGGACATTCGCACCGGCAGTTTGTTGAAGAAATAGATGTCCTTGGCGAGCGGGAACTCTATCTGCTGGAGAAGAAGACAGACGATGACGGCAAGCAACATGCCCGCGATGGTGCCGCTCGCCCCCACAAAGAGACCGTCAAGCACGAAGAGGCGCCGGATCATCGGGGCGGCGGCTCCGATGGCTTTGAGTATGCCGATCTCGGCGATCTTTCCCATCACGAGCATGACGAGCGTCGAGATGATCCCGAAGGCGGCCACTATCACGATGACGATGAGGATGATGAACATGACGATCTTCTGCATCTCGAGGAACTTGAAGGTCGTCTTGTTCATGTCCATCCAATCCTGAACACCGTAAGGGAAACCGCCGACGAGGTTCATGATGCGGTTCGACACCTCTTTGACGCGGTAGATGTCGGCGACCTTGATGTTGAGATAACTCACCATCCCTTTTACCGAGAAGAACTCCTGCGCATCGGCGAGCGAAAGGTAGAGGAACTTGAAGTCGTAGTCGTACATCCCCGTGTGGAAGATGCCGACCACCACCCCGGCGCGGCTCACGGGGATCGGCCCCGAAGGCCCCATGCCGCCGCCGAGCGGACTGATGACGGTGACGGTGTCGCCGTTCTTCACCCCGAGGTGCTCCGCCATGTCCTTGCCGAGCACGACCGGCAGGAGCGGTTTGCGCGCCTCTCCTTCCTCGGCAAGAAGGTCCTCTTCGGCCTGCGCCCTGGCGAAATCGGGACAGCGCGCAAGGTCGTCAAGACACTCGAGTCGCCCGCCGGGGAGCATCTGTCGCGGCAGTTCGATCACCTTTCCCACCGTCGCCGTTTCGATGCCGTTGGCTATCGCGCCGGTCACCTTGCCGTTCGCCGCGACCATCACCTCGTTCACGATGGAAGGCGTCACGCCGACGACCCCCTCGACCTGCGCGATATCGCGCGCCATCTGCGGGTACTCCTCGAAGCGGCCGATAAGTTTATGGAAGTGGAGGTGCGCCGTCGAGGAGAGGATGTTCTCCTTCATCTCCGAAAGGAAGCCGTCCATGACCGAGAGCACCGAGATGAGCGCCGCGACGCCGAGCATCATACCGATGACCGAGATGGTCGTGATGAGCGTAAGCGCCCCGCTCCGTCGCGTGTTCTTGAAGTAACGCAGGCTCACGAAGGTCTCGAACCGCACCCGTTTCCTCCTATTCGTACCGCAAGCCTTCCGCAGGTCGGATGCGCGCCGCATAGCGGCTCGGATAGAGCGTCGCCCCGAAGGTGACAAGGAGCGCCGCCGCCGCGACAAGGGCAAAGAGACCGCCCGACATCTCGACCGGCAGGGTGGTCATGTAATAGACATCCTGCGCGAAGTTCAGTTCGATGCCGTCGAGCCACACGCAGGCGCCGTAGCCAAGCGCCAAACCGAGGATCGTTCCCAGCGTTCCCAGCACGAGGCCGTCGAAGGCGAACAGGAACATGATGTCCTTATGCGAGGCGCCGAGCGCCTTGAGCATCGCTATCTCGCGCGTCTTGCCGAGCACGAGCATGAGGAGCGTCGCGACGATGTTGAAGGAGGCGACGAGCACGACGAACCCGAGGATGAGGAACATGACTATCTTTTCCATCTTGAGCGCGTTGAAGATGTTCTTGTTCATCTCCTTCCAGGTCTTCACGGTGAAGTCCGTTCCCACCGCATCGCGAACCCGAACCGCCACGCGGTCGACATCGTACACATCGGTTATCTTCAGCGCGATCGCGCTTATTTTGCCGCCGAGCGACAGGAACGACTGCGCCTCGGCGAGCGGCAGGTAGAGCGACGCGAAATCATATTCATACATGCCGGTAAAGAAGACTCCCGCTACGCGGAAATTCTTCGAAAGCGGAAGCGGCCCCGTCGGACCCATGCCACCGCCGGTCGGCGTGATGACGGTCACCACCTCGCCGGGAGCGATACGGAAATAGCGCGCCATCTCCTTGCCGATGACCACCGGGGGCAGATCGCGCGGCCGATCGACGAGCAGATCCTCGCGGAACGCGGCGCCGGGGTCGCGTGAACGCCGCGAAAGCAGCTCGGGGCAGTTCCCTATCGCCGCAAGACACTTGATGTCGCTCTTCTCGTGCGCCAACTGATCGGGCAACAGGAACACCTCGCCGACCGTCGCCGCATCGATGCCGTTGGCGATGCCGCCGAGCACATCGTCGCCGGTCGTCACGATGACCTCGCTCGTGACGATCGGCGTCGCGCCGGCGACACCGCTCACTTTCTTCACCTTTTCCATGAGTGGACGCCAACCGGCTATCGTTCCCTCGGGCGTCGAGACGAGGATGTGCGCCTTCGAGCCGAGGATCGAGCGCTTCATCTGGTTCTGCAGGCCGTCCATGACCGACTGGACCGTGACCAGCGCCGCGACGCCGATGGCGATGCCGAGCACCGAGATGACGGTTATCAGCGAAAGGAACCGCGTCCGCCGCGTGTTCCAAAGATAGCGCAGGCCAACGAAGAATTCGAAACGCATCACTGCTCCGGTCTCAGCAAAGGAAACAGGATGACATCGCGGATCGAAGGGGCATCGGTAAGAAGCATGACGAGCCGGTCTATGCCGATCCCCTCCCCTCCCGCAGGCGGCATACCGTATTCGAGCGCCCGGATGTAGTCGCTGTCCATATCGCCCGCCGCATCGTTCCCCTTGCGCTTCTCCTCGACCTGCTTGGCGAAGGCCTCGTACTGTGCCTGCGGGTCGTTCTGCTCCGAAAAGGCGTTGGCGATCTCGCGTCCCGCGATGTAGAGCTCGAAGCGGTCGACCCACGCCGGGTCGCTGTCGTTGCGGCGCGCAAGCGGCGAGAGTTCGGTCGGATAGCGCATCACGAAGGTCGGCTGCCAAAGGTGCTCCTCGACCTTTTCCTCGAACAAGGTCACGAGCAGTTTGTAGTAGCTCATCGGCGCGACAAGGTCTTTGTCCAGTCCGCCGCGGATCGCCGCCGCGAGAAGTCCTTCGCGGGTCTTCAGCTCTTCGGGGGCACAAACGCCGTACTCGAGGAGGCTTTTCTCTATCGTGAGACGCTTCCACGGGGCGGCGAAATCTATCTCGCGCCCCTGATACGCGACCTTCGTCGCTCCGGTCACCTCTCGCACGAGCGCCGCGAGCATCTCCTCGGTGAAATCCATAAGCTCACGGTAGGTGACATAAGGCCAGTAGAACTCCATCATCGTGAACTCGGGATTGTGCTTTATCGAGATGCCCTCGTTGCGGAAGTTGCGGTTTATCTCATAGACCTTGCCCATACCGCCGACAAGGAGGCGTTTGAGATAGCACTCCGGTGCGATGCGCAGATAGAGTTGCATGTCGAGCGCGTTGTGGTGGGTGACGAACGGACGCGCCGCCGCCCCGGAGACGAGCGGATGCATCATCGGCGTCTCGACCTCGAGGAATCCGGCGCGGTTCATCCAGTCGCGGATGAATGCGATGATGCGGACGCGCCGTTGAAAGGTCTCCTGCACCTCGTCGTTCATGATGAGGTCGAGGTAGCGCTGGCGGTAGCGCAGTTCCTTGTCGGTGAGCCCGTGGAACTTCTCGGGAAGCGGACGAACATTCTTCGTGACAAGCCGGACCTCGCGCGCGAGCACCGAAAGCTCGCCCGTCTTGGTGACGAACGGCTCGCCGACGACCCCCACGATGTCGCCGATGTCCACGAACTTCTTGAGGAAGTCGAATCCCTCGCCAAGGTATTCCTTGCTGAAGACCGCCTGCAGGCGTCCCGTCTCATCCTTGAGATGGCCGAAGGCGAGTTTCCCCATGATGCGGAGGCTCATGAGCCGCCCTGCGAGCGCATATCGCTGAGCTTTATCGGGCCGTTCCAGCTCCTCCCGTGTCAGGGAAGCCGCAACGGAGCGGAAGGAGCCGATAAGGGTATCGGGACGAAAGGTGTTGTCGTAGGGATTGATGCCAAGCGCCCGAAGCGCGGCGACCTTCTCTTTCTTTTGGCGAATGACCTCGTTCTCGTCAAGGAGAGGCGAAGATGCACTCCGGCTGTCGTTCATCGGGACGCCCCCTTCTCCGGTGTAGCAGGCTGTTGGGGCGGCTGGTTGTTCACTGGTATGCGTATCCTGTTGGCCGGAAGAATCGGCTTGGGAGATTGCTGAGGCGCAGAGGCTCCGGTAGATTTCTGCCCTTCGGCGGGCGTGTTCGCCGTCTTATCCTTTTGGGGCGCCGCCGGTTGCTGTTGCGGCGGCATCTTCTCGCCCCGCACCTGCTCGTTGAACGCGCGGTTGAGCAGTTCGCGGTTGATGGTGAGCTGCTGGGGACTCAATTTGAATTGCCGCGGTCCCTTCACCTTCTTTTCGCTACAGGTCCCTTTCTCCACCTCTTCTTGCGAGCACTGCGGCCATGTGGAGAGTTCCTTCTCCTTTTTCTCGCGCGAGCAGGTGCACGAGACAGCCACGAGCGAAAGAACGATGAACATACCTAAAACAATGAGATTTTTCATCACCGACTCCTCTTTCTCCGCAAGACGCGCAACTATAGTAGGGAGCGCGAGGGGAGTCAATAATTTTCGCACACGGTAACGCGGGAAAATGCTCGAACGCTACCCGTGCTTCCTGAGCAGGTCTTCCTTGAGGGAGGTTATCTTCTCGCCGTAGGTGTGGAGCGCAAGGTCGCACTGGCGGATGAGGTGGTCAATGCGGGCATCGCAATCGGCGCGGAAGAAGGTGAAGAGGTCGCGCTTCTCGGAATGTTTTTCGGCGACCGGCAGGTAGAGGTAGAAGCGGTAGACGAGCGAGGCAATCTCGACGAGCCAGCCGGCGGTGTAGTCGAGGAAATCCTTGTTCTCGACCTTCTTGACCCGCTCGGTCACCTCGGCGAAGCGCTCGATATAGCGAAGGAGTTCCTTCTTCGCATCGGCGAGGTCGCTTACCGGCAGTTCCTTCGCCTTCTCGAGCCACCCGAAGAAGAGCCCCGAGGTGATGGAACCGATCGCGGCGACCACCTGCAGTTGTGTCGTCCCCTCGTAGATGTTGGTGATGCGGGCGTCGCGGTAGTGCCGCTCGACGGCGTAGGCCTTCATGTAACCGGTGCCGCCGTGTATCTGGATCGCGTCGTAGGCCACCCTGTTCGCCATCTCGGTGATCGTGAATTTCGAGAGCGGCGTGAGGAAGTCGGCAAGTTCCTTCGCCTTCTTGAGTTGCGCCTTGACCTGCTCGCCGCGGTGCTCCTTCCGCTCGTACATGTCCTGACAATCCACCGCGAGACCGGTGTGATAGAGCAGGAGCCGTGAGGTCTCTATCTCCGATTGCATTTTCTTCAGCATCCGGAAGACCGCCGGAAAGTGGACGATTTTCTGGCCGAACTGCTCCCGTTCGTTGGCATAACGAAGTGCTTCCTCGTAAGCCGCCTGCGCGATGCCAATCGCCTGCGCCGAAACGGCGAGCCGCGCCCCGTTCATGAGGCTCATGACATACTTGATGAGCCCCACCTTGCGCTGACCGACGAGTTCCGCCTTCGCCATGTTGAACTGCAGTTCGCAGGTCGGCGAGCCGTGAATGCCGAGTTTGCGCTCGATGCGCCGCACCACCATATTGTTGTCGCGGTAGCGCTCGTAGAGGAACATCGAAAGTCCGCGTCCTCCCTTCGTTCCCTCCTCCGAACGGGCGAGCACGAGCGACACATCGCCGCTTCCGTTCGTGATGAAGCGCTTGACGCCGTCGAGGTACCACTGCCCGTCCTTCTCTATCGCCTTGAGCATGACCGCTTGCAGGTCGCTTCCCGCATCGGGCTCGGTGAGCGCCATCGAGCCGGAGACCTCGCCGCGGCAGAACTTCGGCAGAACGCGCTCCTTCTGCTCCTCGTTGCCGAACTTGTAGAGCGTCACCGCGATGTCCTGCAGACCGAAGAGGTTCATGAGGCTCGCGTCTCCCTGCGACCCAAAAAGGACCATAAGGTGGTTTAAGGTACCGGCAAGGTGGCAC
>CAYNMQ010000020.1:7548-14440 GCA_964398245.1 uncultured Spirochaetales bacterium
GCGTCGCCGCCGCTCGCGTCGCCCTGCGACACCATCTCGACGATGAGGTTGTTTATCGTGACCGGCAGGTTGAGACCGCCGTAGCGGCGCGGGAGGGTCCCGCCCATGTAGCCGGCCTGCGCGAGCATCCTCATGTTCTCCTTCGTCTCGGGCGCCCACTCGACCACCCCGTCGTGGAACGAGGCGCCCTTTTCGTCGACCGCTTCGGCGCGCGGCCAGATGAAGTTCGCGCAGATGTCGCCCGCGTTGCGGAGCACCATGTCGTACCACCGGAGCGCTTCCTCGTACGAGTGGAGCGCCATCGGACCTTCGTCACGATAGCTGTTCTCGAGATCGGCCACTATCTCCGAAAGATCGAGTTGGTCGAGATAGAATTTGCGGTTCTCGGTATAAAAGTTTCCCTTGTTCGTGCTTGTTCCCGACATTAGCCTTCCTCCCTCAGGTATCTGATCATAAGCGGGATGACCTCTTTTAGGTCGCCGACGAGCCCCATGTGGGCGATGCCGAAGATCGGCGCGTTGGGGTCCTTGTTTATCGCAAGGATCTTCTTCGACTCCTCCATGCCGGCACGATGCTGGATCGAGCCGCTGATGCCGCACGCGATATAGAGTTTCGGACGCACCACCGATCCGGTCTGACCGACCTGCCGATCCTTCTCGACGAAACCGAAATCAACCGCCGCACGGCTCGCGCCGACCTCGGCGTTGAGCGCTTCGGCGAGTTGGAAGATGAGTTTGAAGGCTTCACGGCTGCCGACGCCGGCGCCGCCCGAAACGATGATGTTCGCCCGACTGAAGTCAACCTTCGACTTCTTGGGAACGATGCTCAAGAACTCGTTGCGGAGCCACTCGTCGCGGAAGTCGGGACGAAACTCCTCGACCTTCACCGGATTGTTCGCCTTGTGCTCCGGCAACGGCATGACCCCCTCACGCACCGTCGCCATCATCGGCCGATGGTCGGGAGTGACGATCGTCGCGAGGATGTTGCCGCCGAAGGCCGGACGGATCTGATAGAGGATCTTTCCTTTGTCCTTGTAATCGTCAATGACGAGTTGCGTGCAGTCGGCGGTGAGGCCGGTGTGTATCTTCGACGCGACGAGCGGCGCGATGTCGCGGCCGGTGTGGGTCGCCCCGAAAAGGACGATATCGGGCTTCTCGCGCTGGATGAACTGCACGATGACCTCTTTTATCCCGATCGAATGGATGTTCTTCAGATGTTCGTTGTGGTAGAACACGAGCCGGTTCATGCCGTACACGAAGAGATCCCCCGCATCCTCCGGCAGTCTGTCGCCGACATAGATGCCGACCACCTCTCCTTTGAAAGGCGCCATGAGCGCCGCCGCCTTGCCGGTGAGTTCGAGCGTCACATTGCGGAGCCGTTCGGTGCCGGCGCGTTTTTCCACGAATACTGCGGTCTTCATGAGTTCACCTCGACATACTCTTTGAGAAGGTCGCGCACGAGCGTCTTGACCCCCTCGACATGGGCGTCATAGATCTTGAGCGAGCCACCGCTGAAGGCGATGTCCTTTATCGCGTGCACCTTCGTCGGGCTCCCCTTGAGACCGATGAGTTCCTCCTTCGCATCGAGCGCGGCGAAGTCGAACACCGGTATCACCCAACCGTTGCGTTCGTAGATCTCCCGTTTCTCGGGAGGGATGTTCGCCGCGATGTCGGCCTTGAAGTAGCGGAGCATGTGGCGCGCCGACGGATAGCGGGGCGTGTTCGCCGTCGCCGTCACGGTGAGGCGCACCGGCAGCGGCGCCCGTATCACCTCGGTCTGGAACTCGCTGTCGCGCTCCACGACGACCGCCTCTTCGCTCACCTCGTCGAGCGCCGTCACATAGGTCACCTGATTGAAACCGAGCCGTTCGGCGACCTGCGGCCCCACCTGCGCCGTATCGCCGTCTATCGCCTGCCGGCCGGCGACGACCATCTTGACGCCGCCGATCTTGCGGATCGCGGCGGCAAGGATGTAGCTCGTCGCCCATGTGTCCGACCCGGCGAACTTCTTGTCGGTGATGAGATAGCCCTCGTCGGCGCCGCGGTAGAGCGCCTCTTTCACTATCTCCGTCGCCTTGGGCGGCCCCATCGTGACGAGAACGACCTTCCATCCCAGTTTCTCTTTGATCTGAAGCGCCGTCTCGAGCGCGTTGAGGTCCTCCGGATTGAAGATGGCGGGAAGCGCGGCCCGGTTGACCGTCCCGTCCTCCTTCATCGCCTTTCCCCGAATGTTCGCCGTATCGGGGACTTGCTTTGCTAACACCACGATTTTACCCATAATTCCTCCGCATTGTCTATCAAAAACTGACACTCAAGTCTAGTTCTCCTAACAGAATCGTCTGCCGATGTCAAAGATTTTTTTCGCCGCCGAGTTCCCACTTGAGAAGCAACCGTACGAAATCCTTGGACGGCTCATGAAGTGCCCGTTTGAGGAAAAAGGAGCGGATGTCCTTCTTTTCTTCCTGAAGCAAAAGAATCTTCTCTTCGACCGTGCCGCGCGAAAAGAGCTTCGCCACCACTACCTCGCGATTCTGTCCGATGCGGTGCGCCCGGCTCCATGCCTGTTCCTCGGCGGCAGGATTCCACCACGGATCAACGAGGACCACATGGTCGGCGCCGGTGAGATTGAGACCGTAGCCGCCCACCTTGAGCGACAGGAGGAACACCTCGCGCTCGCCGCGGTTGAACCGTTCGACCGGGTCGCGGCGCTCTTGTGTGTCTCCATCCATGTAGAAATAGGTGAATCCCCGTTCCCGGACCAGCCGTTCGACGAGCCGAAGCATCGTGACGAACTGGCTGAAGACGAGCGCCCGGCCGCCGGCAGATCGGATCTCTTCGAGGATCTCGAGGAGGAGAACCATTTTCCCCGACTCTTCGAGATCGCGCACCGTCGGCGACACGAGCATCGGATGATTCGCCGCGAGGCGCAGTTTCGTAAGAAGCGCAAGCGCGTCCATCCGGTTGATGTCGCTCTCCGCCTCGAGGAATTCGGCCCGTCCGCGGAGCAGGTGCGAAAGATATATCTCCTTTTGTTTCGCGGTCATCTCGGCAGGATACTCCTTCACGATGACCAGCGGCAGTTCCGGCAAGAGGTCCTTCTTTTCGCGTCGTAAAATGAAGGGCGCGGTGAGCGCCGCCATCTTTTCGAAAAAGAGACTGTCCCCTTCCCGTTCGGCGCGGAGGACATCCTGCCGCCGGCCGAGGAGCCCCGGAAGCACCGTCTCGAAGATGCTCCAAAGATCGCTCAGGTGGTTCTCGATCGGCGTGCCGGTCAACGCAAGGCGACACTCGGCCTTCACCGCCCGCAGCGCGCGCGTCCGTTTGGCCGCGTCGTTCTTGACATGCTGCGCCTCATCCATGACGAGCAGGCGAAACCGGCGCTCCTTCACCAGAGAAAGATCGTTGACGAGAAGACCATAGGAAGTGATGAGCACGCCGGAACGGGTATTCCGCCACACCCGGGCACGCTCGGCCGGCGTCATCCCATCCATCACCACGCGGGGAAGATGCGGGAAGAATTTCTGTATCTCGTATTCCCAGCTCCAGAGGAGCGTCTTGGGGGCAACCACGAGCGAGACACCTGACGCGGCATCGGCGACGATCGCCGCGAGCGCCTGAAGCGTCTTACCGAGCCCCATTTCGTCGGCAAGGACGCCGCCGAGTCCGAGACGCGCAAGGAACGAAAGCCACCGCAATCCTTCCTGCTGATAGGGGCGAAGTACCGCGAACGAGGGGTCGGCAGGCACTTCGGGAAGCCGGTCTTCCGAACAGGCGCGAACGATCTCCTCGTAGGAAACGCGCTCTTTCTCGCTCCCGGCGAAGCGCACGAGCGATTTCTTCCCCGGCTGTCGGAGCAGATGCGGCAAAAAACGGTTCGCCACCCGCTCGCCCGGCAATGACGCCCCATATGCTCACCGCGCCATGAGCCGCTTGAGAAAGGGAACGCTGTTCTCGAGGATCACCGCGTTTTCCGCCCCGTCGAGCACCACCGGCGCCTCGGTTCCCCGTTTCAACTGCTCCATGGCGGAGACGAGCGCGGCGACCGGAAGCGGGACCAGCGACTCGGGAAGATGCAATGAAAAGGAGAACCATCCTTCTTCGGGATGCAGTTCTATGGCGACATCGGCGGCATCGGCCGCCTGCTCCTCGACCGAGACGCGACGGAGCACGCGACGACACTACACCGTGCCTGCCTCCCGAAGCGGCGAATCGTCGGCCAGAAGAGTGCCGAGATGCGAGAGCGGCGCCGTCACGCGCCCCTTTACCGTCTTGAAACCTGCCGTACGCACCGTTTGCCGGAGACGGCGCACGAGATCGGGCGAAAGAACGAACAGGTTGTCGCCATCCGCATAGACCTGATCGGCCTCGTCACGATGGAGCAGCACCGCCACCCGCCGATCGCCCCGGAGCACAAAGATGTCGAGCACCACCTGCCCTTTTTCGATATCGAACGAAAAAACGACCGGCGCGTCGGAGACCACCTCGTGATGTCCGTCGAGGTGACCGCTTATGCGGAACACCGCTTTCACCGTTTCCGAAAGACGGCTCAAGGCCGCGAAGAAGGCCGCTTCATCGCGGTAAGGGACCGAGAACGCAAGAAGCCGCACAAGAAAGGCGGAGTCGTCGGGAGCGAGAAGAAGCGCCGTCACTTCTTCACGGTCGAAGACGAGACCGCTCGCCGCATCGAAGAAAAGGTGCTCCGGTAGCGAGAACTGAAGATGATCTCCCTCGCGCCGGTAGCGCACCTCCATCGGCAGGCCGCCGCGACGCACCCATGTCCCGTTGAAGGTAAAACACTGGGGAGCGATACCAAGAAACATGAGCCGCCTCTTCCGGTCAAGCGAAGCGAAAAGACTTCCGACGGCCGACCGTTCCCATTGCGCCTGTTCAAGGAACTCTATTTGGCCTTCCCGCGTTATCCTGACTGGGATCGGCGCATCGCCGCGCTGATGCTTCCATTCTCGGGCGAGGTCGGCCAGTTGCGCCACCGGCGGCGACTCGGTGATGACCAGTTCGTTGTATCGGAGCGCCACTGCGACGATGTCGGGACAGAGCGTTTCCCCTTCCCCATGAAGCGAACAAGCCGCCCGCGCAAGGGAGCCGTCGTGAGAGATGGCAAGCGAGACCTCGCGCCGCTCCGCGAGATCTACTACTCCCTGCACCACCGTAACTCCTTTTTGGCGTTTCACCGACAAGACCAGCGGTCTCCTTAAACGCAGGTACAGCGCGTTGCCCTCGAGAAAATGGGGAGAGGAGATTATCTCCGCGATACGGAGCGGGACACCCATGCGGTCAGAGATCCGACACCTCGTAACCGACGGGAACGGTGTAGGTGAAGATGCCGGCATCCACCTTCGGGTCGTACTGCACCGCCGTGAAGAAGTACTGGTTGATATTGCCGATCTCGTCGACCACCGCCACCGAGACGACATCCTTTCCCTTCATGATGAGGAAGAGATAACGGAGCCGCGGTATCTTCGAGAGCGGCGTCAGTTTGAAGATGTCGCATCCCTCGACGACCTCTATGCCCGCCTTCCGGGAGAGCGCCACATCGGCCTTCTTCACCGCGAAGCGTTTCTTTATCTCGGCCACGCCCTTGAGGAACACGAGATAGTCGCCCGCTTCGCTCTGCCCCTTCTTGCGTGAAACGGTCTTCTTCTCGTGGTCTATGATGGAGACCCCGTCGGTGTTCACGAAGATCTGCTTGACCGTCTTGTTCCCCTGTTGATAATCGAACCGCATGAAGGAGGGAGCTTTGTACTGAATGGTCCCGGTCTCCGGATCAAGCTTCTTCTTGGTGAGCGTGTTGAAGAAGACCTGCTTGAACTCGGCCTTGAAGCTCTTGAGCGATTCGTAGTTGAGCAGCAGTTCGCCATCGCCAGCCGCCAAGACAAGCGAAAAGAAAAGCGAAAAGAAAAAGACAGGAAAACGAGCGGACATCGTTCACTCTCCTCAACGATAAGTGGTCACCGTTTTTTCGAACACCGGGGCATATTCATAGACCGTCCGACGAAGCGGTGCGACCAGCAGGACATGACCGTTCGGGGTCGGCTCCAGCTGTGTGATGAGATCGGCCGTCACCGGCGCAAAGAACGAAAGCGATGGCGCGACAGTAAAGGCGAAGGAGAGACCGCGTGAGGTCGTGACCTCATCGGCGCGCCGCCGTATGACCAGTTCGAGGTAGCGGTCACGATAGGAGACCTGCCGCAGAGCGACCGGGCTCTCCCGTGCCGGCAGTTCAAGGGCGATATCTTCTTTCGCCGTACCCGCAGGACCGGTCATCCGCACAAGGTATCCCCCCTTCGGATAGATGCCGTATGATATGCCGCCTTCATAACAAGCGGCGATCTCGTCGCGCCACTTTCCTGCGTCAACACGCAGGGTATGGGGGTCCACCACCTCGCGCACCTCAAGAGAGACCGCTTTTCCGGAGGGCAAAAGGCAATGCTCCCCGGACGGCGGCTCGGTAAGAAGCACCGCATAGCGGGACGGTTCTGCGGTAACGATGCGATCGAACGCGGCGAAACGATCGACAAAGAGGCTGTCGGAAGAGCGCCACTCGCCGCCGTCGCCAAGCGACTAAGAAAGGAGCGCCTCATAGATGAATTCATACGAGAGCGACACGGTAAGACCCCGCATCGCCTTGATGAAGGTGATGCGCGGACGATTCGCTTCGGTGGTTTCCCCTTCCTCCGGTATTGTCACGCCGGCATCCTTGAGAAGCGGAAGTATGCTTTCATCTTCGCCGACCGGAGTGTACATCCACCCCCCGGTCACAAGGTCATACGCAATCGTGCGTCCGACATCGAAGGAAAGCCACACCGCTGCGGCCCCTTGCGCGTCGAGCGCGTCGGAATCGACATCGGAGTCCGGCGTCTCGGCGGCAAGGACCA
>CAYNMQ010000020.1:14450-14773 GCA_964398245.1 uncultured Spirochaetales bacterium
CCGTCGGCGTCGGGGCTTTCTTCCTCGACGAAGAAAGCGTCTTCGTCCGACGACTCGACGTAGATGAGCACATGAGAGGATGATTGCTCCGGGCTCATGCTTCCGTACGGACGGCTCGCTATGTATGCAACCGCCGCCGCCGCCGTCAAGCGTCCTTCGAAGGGGAACGGGATATGCGCAAGCGCCGTACCGTCTCCAACACTGAAAACGACGGCCTCCCCGTCGTTCCATACGATGAATCTCCCCTCCTCCACCGAAGCGACGCCGGCGACGGGGGACAGAGCGACCACTTCGTCGGGGACATCATCCGCCGTGAAAGAGCC
>CAYNMQ010000021.1:0-14569 GCA_964398245.1 uncultured Spirochaetales bacterium
GACGATGGCCTCTCCTACGGCGACTATGTCGAACAGTTGACCTATCTCCTGTTCCTCAAAATGGCCGACGAACAAAGCCGCCCGCCCTACAACAAACCATCGCCCATCCCCAAAGGCTTCAGTTGGGAAGTCCTCATCAAACAGGATGGCGACGACCTCGAAACCCACTACCGCCACACCCTCGAAGAACTCGGCAAACGGACGGGAATGCTCGGCCTCATCTTCCGCAAAGCACAGAATAAAATTCAGGACCCGGCCAAACTGCGGCGGCTGATCGTCGACCTCATCGACAAGGAACAGTGGTCGAGTCTCGACGCCGATGTGAAGGGCGACGCCTACGAAGGACTGCTCCAGAAGAACGCCGAGGATGTGAAAGGGGGCGCGGGTCAATACTTCACGCCGCGCGCTCTCATTGCCGCGATGGTCGAGGTGATGGCCCCGAAGCCGGGGCAGACGATCTGCGATCCCGCCTGCGGCTCCGGCGGGTTCCTCCTCGCCGCCTATGCCTACCTTGCCAGATTGCCGGGGCTCGACAAGGAACAGAAGCGGAAATTGCGCACCGGTACCCTCTTCGGCGTCGAACTGGTGGACAGCGTAACGCGGCTCTGCGCGATGAACCTACTGTTGCACGGCATCGGCGGAGACTCCGACGATGATCTGCCGGTGGTCACCAAGGATGCGCTGTCGGGCAAGCATGGCGAGTACGACATGGTCCTCGCCAATCCGCCCTTCGGCAAGAAGAGCAGTGTCACTATCGTCAACGAGGCGGGGGAGCAAGCGAAGGAATCGCTCATCATTCACCGTGACGATTTCTGGGCGACGACCAGCAACAAGCAACTCAACTTCCTGCAACATATATTTACGATACTCAAACAGCACGGCCGCGCGGCGGTGGTGCTCCCTGACAATGTGCTGTTCGAAGGGGGCGCTGGCGAGACGATACGGCGTGAACTTCTCAAGCAGGCCGATGTCCACACGCTCCTGCGGCTGCCGACCGGCATCTTCTACGCGCAGGGGGTCAAGGCGAATGTGCTGTTTTTCGACCGGAAACCGGCCCGTGAACAGCCGTGGACCGAAAAACTGTGGATATACGATCTGCGGACCAACAAGCACTTCACGCTGAAGGAAAACCCGCTGCGTCGCGAAGACCTCGACGAGTTCGTTGCGTGCTACAACCCGAAGAACCGCCACGAGCGGACCGAGAGCGAACGGTTCAAGTGCTTCACCTACGAAGAACTGCTCAAACGCGACAAGGTGAATCTCGACATCTTCTGGCTCAAGGACGAAGCGCTCGAAGAATCAGCCAACCTCCCCGCGCCGGAGGTCATCGCCGCCGACATCGCCGCCGACCTCGAAGCAGCGCTTGAACAGTTCGCCACGATAGCGGAAGATCTGAAAAAATAATTGCCATCCCTTTTTGCCGTTTTTTTATAAATTTGGTCAGTGCGCTCGACAAATTTACCGAAATTCGTAAAGCGGGCAATGCGCAAAAAGCAAAAGCCCTACGGTATCCCGAGCATTTTGTGGAGTTGGAGTTGGAAGCGGAGCGGGAGCGTCGCGCTTTTCTCGGTGACGAAGGCGGCGACGGTCGAGAACCATGCGGGGCCTTTCTCGAAGACGGGACTCACGAACATCTCGATGCCGTAGCGGGACACCTGCGGGGCGCATGCGGCGACGAACTCGAGATCGTGTTCATCGGCGACGACGAACTTGATCCAGCCCTGTTCGTCGAGCGAGCGGAGATTGTCGGTGTCGAAGGAATCCTCTTCGCCTGATGATGGCGTTTTCCAATCCACCGAAAAGAAAAGCGTCGGGAAACGCGAACGAAGCGGTGCGATGGATAGTGAACCGTTCGTCTCTATCGTTATCCGCCGATTGGCGGGAAGAAGCGCGAGCATCTCGGTGAGCGGTTCCTCTTGGAAGAGCGGTTCACCACCGGTGATACAGATGTCGCGTAATCCATAGCCGGTAAGACGCCGTGCCGTCTCTTCGGGAGAGAGTATCTCAGAAACGGCGCCTGTCGCCGCCGCGTGCGCGTCGCACCATGCGCACGAGAGGTTGCACTGCGCAAGCCGGAGGAACGCGGTCGGAACGCCGACGAAGCGTCCCTCTCCTTGGAGAGAAGTAAAAAAGGAGTGGATGGCGAGTTTCGTCTGTTTCATGCCTCACACGATAGTGTAAGGAAACAGAAGTGTAAAGATAAAAAAACCCCTCCCGTTGCCGGGAGGGGGCGAAAAACGGCTCTCGAAGGTTTCCTAGATTACAGGGCCTTCTTGAAGCTCGGGGTGGGCCGGAAGGTGACCGTCTTGGAGGCCTTGATCTTGATCTCCTTGCCGGTCTGCGGATTGCGGCCCATGCGCGCCTTGCGGTTCGAGACCTTGAAGGTGCCGATGCCGTTGAGGTTGAGTTTGTTCTCAGCGGCGATCGAGTCCTTCATGATCTGGATGAAGGTGTCGTACACTTTCTTGGTCTGCTCGTTGGTCAGGTTGACATGCTTCGCCAAGCTCTCCTTCATGACCTTGAGGAACGCCGTCTTCGTCTTCGCGATCATCTTGTTCTTCGCCATGGGTTTCACTCCCTTGCAAAGGTTACTAAAGGACAGGGGCAGTATGAAGAAAGGAAATCGCTTTGTCAACACTTTTTTTGAAGAAAAGTGAAAAAAAGTTCTTTGAAATAGAGGACTTTGACCTGTTGTATAAAAAATTGAAGAAAATCGAGTAGGCAAAAAAAGAAAAAAAGAAAGTTCTATGTCAAAAAACACCAGAACTTTCAATATGCTATAAACCTTTATGTGCAAGAGACCCAGCGGGAATGCTGTTCCCAAGAGTGAAACGGCCGCCGCATGGCGTTTTTCCGCCATAAAGTAAATATCTATAATGGAAGGCACCGATAACGAGAAATCTTTCTGGGTTTTCGTTACCAAGAAAAATCTTTTTTACGAAACCTCGGTGGAAGGAGGATGTCAGGATGGTCGCTAATAAGGGAAAGCCGTATTTTCAACGATCAAGCACATGGTGATCGAGCGACGATCAGCTGAGACCGAGGTTCAGCGACGATCGTATGGACGACTTCACATAAAGTTTCAACATTTTTACCGTAGCATGCTTTTTCGAAGAGGTATGTGTCGCAGTTCGTCGGTGCAGGTTCACCGGTTGGTGGCGCACCCTTCGACGAAAAGAGCGGCCTGCTCGTTGAAGCGGACACGGTTCTTCTTCTTGCGGAAGCCGTGCCCCTCATCGTCGAAGATGAGCATCTCGGGAGGATTCTCTAGAGCGCGGAGCCGTTCCGCGAGGAGGTAGGCGTCGGTCACCGGGACGCGCGGATCGTTCGCGCCATGGGCGATGAAGAGGCGTCCGGTGATGCGATCGGCCATGGTGGTGGGACTGATCGAGCGGAGGAACGCCTCGTCCTCGATCGGGCCGTATTCGGCCTCACGGAGCGCCTTGCGGTACGACTTGGTGTTCTTGAGGAAGTTGATGAAGTCCACGACGCCGACGACATCCACTCCGCACCGGAAGCGTTCGGGATACCATGCCATCGAGGCGACCGTCATGAAGCCGCCGTAGCTGCCGCCCCATGCGACGAAGCGGTCGGGGCGCGATATGCCGCTTCTCACGAGATCCTCGAGGATCGGGCCGACATCCTTCACCGCGTTCATGCGTCTCGTGTAGTTGTCGAGTTCGCTGAAGCGTCGTCCGTAACCGGTCGAGCCGCGCACATTGGGAAGCGCGACGGCGAACCCTCTGGCGAGATAGTACTGGAACACCGGCGCGAACGAGGGGCGCGACTGTCCTTCGGGGCCGCCGTGAAAATAGACGATCGTGCGGTACGGGGCCGCGGCGTCGCGCGGCCGGTAGAGGAGATAGGGTATCTCTTCGCCGTCGAAGGAGACGACTCTCCGTATCTCGGGCGCGATGAATTTTTCGAGGGGGACGCCGCGATCGTCGGTGAAGCCGAACTCACGCCGCTCGCCGGTGCGCAGGTCGCGGAGAATGGGCCGCGGTATGGCGTCGGGACGCGATATCGTGTAGGTGAGCTTTCCGTCGGCGAGATGGTCGAGAGTCACCACGCCGCGTCCGAGATCGAGCGGTCGCATCTCGGCGCGGAGAAGATGGAAACAGGACGACCATCCCTCCTCGTTGACGCAGAAGACCGCCTCGTCGCGAGAGGCGCGGTCGAGGATCGCCTCTTCGACGGGGAACCGCCCGCCGTACACCCGCTCCTTTGTCCCCTTCACATCGTAGAGGACGAGCTCCGCCGCGTCCGCCTCCTCGTCGGTGACGGTGAGCGCGCGGCCGTCGCGCCAGTAGCCGACCGGGCGGTAGTAGCGGTCGTCGCGCGCCCCCTTGAACTTGCGCACCTTGCCGTTCTCGTAGCGGTAAGGGACGGTGACGGCGCTCCCGAGAAGGGTATAGAAGAGTATCTGGTCGGCGCTCTTGGCGTCCACAATCACATGGGTTCCCTCACGGTCGGCGAGAAGACGCCGCTTGCCGGCGGCGATGTCGTAGAGGTAGAGGTAAAAGTCGCGTTTGCTCACCTCGTTGGCGATGTAAAGGAAGCGCGTGTCGTCTATCCAGAGCGGGCTGTCATAGCGCACCGCCGGATCGGCGAGGAGCGGTTTGCGGGCGCCGTCGGCGAGCGACAGCAGGGTGATGTCGTACTGCTCGTCGCCGCCCACCGAGGAGAGGAACAGGAGCGCGGTGCCGCTCGGGTTCACGGTATAGCGGTCCGCCGGCTCGGGACCTTCGGTGACGGCGCGGACCACGCCGCCCCGTTCGAGGTGAAGCTGCGCCGTCTCGCCGGCGCCGCGGGACAGGAACAGAAGCGCACCGTCAGGCAGGCGATATCCCGCCGACGAACCGGTGATCTCGAGATAGTCGCGGATCGTCGGCGATGCGGCGGGAAGGATGTCGCCGTCGCTTGCGGCCGGAGCGGGGCGGGCGCAGGAGGCGAGAAGAACGATCGCGAGACAAAGCAGCGTCACAGGACGCGGGTCAGAACTCTTCGAACTGGTCATCGTCGAAGAAGCCGTTCTCGGGGGCCTTCTTTCCCGCCGGAGCGGGCGCCGCCGCGGGTCGTTGGGGAACGACGGGCGGCGCGGGACGCGGCGACGGGGCCGCCGGTTGATCGAAGAAGGAGAGCGTGGGAGCGTTCGGTCGCTCCGAGATGCGGAATTTCTCGAGCTCGGCGGCGAGCTGGCGCGAGATGTTCGCCATGTCCTCGGCGGAACTCGCGAGCTCTTCGACGAGCGAAGCGTTGCGCTGGGTCACCTCGTCCATCTGCATGATGGCCGAATTTATCTGATGAATGCCGGCCGCCTGTTCCTTGGCCCGCTTCTCGATGTCCTGTATCGAAAGGCTCGCCTCCTGCACGCGGCTCACGAGCTGCAGGAGCACCTTGGTGGTCTTACCCGAGAGTTCGGTCGCGTTGCGGATGCTCTCCTCGTTGCGTTCGACGAGCTCCTTTATCTCCGCCGCGGCGTCGGCGCTCCGCGTCGCGAGACTGCGCACCTCGCTCGCGACGACGGCGAAGCCCTTGCCCTCCTCGCCGGCGCGCGCCGCCTCGACCGCCGCATTGAGCGCGAGCAGGTTGGTCTGGAACGCGATCTCGTTCACGACATTCACGATCTCCTGTATCTTGGTGCCCGATTCCTTGACCGAGTTCATCGCCTTCGCCATCTCGGAGAGCATGCGGGCGCCGTTCTCGGCGTCGGCGGTGGTGCGCCGCATCTTGGAGGCCGCTTCGGCCGAAAGACCGGCCGCTTCCTGTATCGACGCGGTTATCTCTTCGACCGACGCCGCCGTCTCTTGGAGCGACGATGCCATCTGCTGGGTCGCCGTCGAGAGCTGATTGTTGCCCGAAGAGACCTCCTGCGCCGAGACGAGCACCTGCTCCGAACTGGCCTTTATCGTCTTGAGGATGTGTTCGATGTTGCCCGCGGTGCGGTTGAACGAGGCGACGATGGGAGCAAGGTCGGGATCGTTATGTATCTCGAGCCGCCGCGAGAGATCGCCCTCCTTGAGCGCCTCGAAGACCTGCGAAAGTTTCCGTATCGGGATGTAGAGCATCGCCCGCATGAGGAGGAGGAAGACGAGCGTGAAGGCGACCTCGACGAATATGGTAAGCAAGAAGGGGGCGGCAAGACCGCTGCCCTCCTCGCGGTAGCGCGCCGCGAACGCGCGGCCCGCCTCGATGGCGGCGCGTTCGCCGCCGCCGGTCGCCTGCTCGAGGTGCGCGACCGCCTGATCGGTGACCGCGGTCGCCCTCGAAATGAGGTACCACTCCGAGAGAAGGAACATGAGGAACAGGAGCGCCGCGAAGCCGATGATCACCTTGCGGCTGCTCAACCAACGAATGAAGGCGGCCATGGTCCCCCGCGTCGTCTGACGATAACGGGGCGATTGTAGCATGGCGGAAGGCATAATCAACTTTTTGACGAATGCTTGACGATACGGACGAAGACGGTATCTTACTTCCGTGACGAACGATCCGGAGGAGGACATGATGCGAACGATGCTGTGGACGATGCTTCTTGCGGCGGCGCTTCTCTGCGCCTGTGAGAACGAGAAGAAGTCGGCGAAGGACGATGTGACGCCGGCCGACGCCGATGCGGCGATCGACGACGATCTTCTCGTTGCCGACGCAACACCCGATGAAACGATTGACGAAACGGTCGACGAGATCCCCGACGAAGTACCCGATGTCGATGGCTTCAACCCCGACGATCCGGGATACAACATCTTCTTCCAGATCATGACGATGGAGGTCTTCGGCCAGCAGATGGCGATGGCCTTCGGCGTCATCATGAAAACGGCGCGCGAAGACCTCGAGCCGGAGGAAGAGGAAGCGGAACAGGAACTCGATACCTGCGTGTTCCTCGCGGGGACGGAGGAGCCGACGCCCTCGTGCACCTCGAAGGAGGATTGTGCGCCGGAGCAGGAGTGCCTTCCCGAGACCGACAACAACGGCAACCCGATCGCGGGCACCGAGCGATGCGTCACGCCGAACCGCGAGTCGCTCGACCGTGGTCCGGTCACCATCACCGGCTTCAACGGCGGTCCGGCGACCTTCCTCTATGAGCCGAACGACCAAGTGTACAAGAAGGACGGCACGGGCGACGGCTCGATAGACGCGGCGCTCCTCGCGTTCAACACGACCTACGAACTTTCAGGCGCAGGACAGGACGATCTCGCCGCCTTCTCCGGCGCGATCTTCATGCCGCCGGCACTTGCGCTCGTAAGTCCCGAAGCGACCACCGGCGGAAGCCTTCCCTTCCCGACGGTTACCATTGACCCGAGTATTGATCTTACGGTACAGTGGGCCGAGGCGAACCCGGGCGGCGTGCTCGATCTCACCGTCACCGGCGAGCAGGGAAGCGTCGTGTGCCGCGTGAACGACGACGGCGAGTTCACCGTTCCGGCCGATCTCCTTTCGCAGATAACCTTCGGGACCGGATTCAACGCGATGGCGAACAACCTCATCCTTGACCGGAAGTATTCCGAGCCGATGAGCGGTGCCACCGTCACCGCCGGCACCTTCAACACCGAAGAGATGGTGATGTACATCATCAACGCGGCGCAGTGATCTAAGTCGCTTTCGTCACCACTCATTAGATTTTCGTAAAGCGGTCTCGCTCATCTTTACTTCCGCACGACAAGCGTTACAATGAGGTGTTCTCATCGAGCGGAGGTTCCCATGCGTCTTTTCGTAGCGAGCATAATGGCGGCGCTTATCTTCGCCGCATGCAATCTCGACCCCGATTCGAGTTGGTCCCGTGACGGCGACACGGTCGCGGCGGCAGACAGCGATGTCGTGAGCGATACGCTGGCGGACAAAGATACGGCAGGTGACAGCGATGTTCCCGTTGCCGAGGGGAGCGATGTGGCGGTCACCGATGACGCGACGACCATGCCCGACAGTGATGCCGATACGGGCTGGGGGAACGACGAGTCGCCGGCAAGCGACGACGACTTCGCGGGAACCGAAAGTGTGATCGAGAACATCCAGCGCGGGAAGGTCGCTCTCGATTCAAAGGTCTCGTTCGAGGCGGTCGTCACGGCGGTCGAGTATGTGCTCGACACGCAGTACAACCCGACCGGCATCAAGGGACTCTTCTTGAGTACTCCCGACCTCGAGACGATGCTCCCGTGGAACGGCATCTACCTCTACATCACACCGGTCGGCGTCGAAGACTACCATGTCGGCGACCTGCTCGAGGTCTCCGGCACCTACACCGAGTACTACGACGCCTCGCAGGTGCAGAACGCGACGCTGTCACTCCTCGGCACCGCGACGGTGCCGTCGCCGGCGCTCATCGAAGATCCGTCGCGGATCGCCACGCAGTTCGAGTCGAACGGGACCGAGTGGCTCCCGACGACGAGCCACGGCCCTGACGGCGAGATGTGGGAGAGCTGTCTTGTCGAGGTGCGCGATGTCGAGGTCGTCAATCAAGACCTCGGCCACGGCCAGTGGGCGGTGACCGGCGGGCTTGTGATAGACAAAAAACTCTACTACTACCCCGGGGTCCGGACGGTCGGGACGAAGTTCTCGCGCATCACCGGCATCCTCGTCTATACCTATGGGGCGTTCAAACTGGCGCCGCGCGGTGCCGATGATGTGGTGCCGGCGGAGTAGCCGATGCGCTGGGTGCTTCTGGCGACTCTGGGCGCTGCGCTCCTCGTAAGTGGCTGTTTCGGGCGGTCATTCGCCGAGGCGGGCGACGATCCGGCGACGCCGCGGCGGCTCGTCATCCTCCACACCACTGACTCGCACGCGAAGTATTTCCCCTTCTGGATCGAGCCGAACATCTTCGACCGTGCGATGGGCATCGCCTCGCACTATCCGCCCTGCTGGGACCTCAACTGGTCGGGCGGCGCCTCGTGGTGCGACGGCGCCTATATCCCCGAAAAGGGTGGCTTCAAGTTCTGGCAGAACGGCACCTATGTTTATCTCACCGAAGAGGAGATGGAGGCGCAGGGGCTCATATCGGAGGATGTGAACCGCGACGGCGTCTGCGACATCGGCGATTGCCCCGGCGAGCCGTGGGATCGCAATCGCGACGGGAAGTGCACCTTTCCCTACGATCCGGCGACCGGCAGTTTCCGGCGTGACGACGGGAGCGTCGTCGATCCGCATGACGAAGCGGCCTTTGCCGCGGCGCGGCTTTCCAGCGAGGACACCGACCGGAGCGGCGCGTGCGACCGGAGCGACTACCGGCCGGGGCTCGCCTCGACCGGCGGCGTGGCGCGGGCGCTCACCGTCATCGAAGAGATCCGGAAGGAAAAAGCGGCATTTCCCATTATCCATATCGACACGGGCGACGTCTTTCAGGGGGCGCCGCAGTTCAACCTCTTCCGCGGCGAGATCGAGATGCGGGCACTCCAGATGCTCGGGATTGACGCGATGGTGCTCGGTAACCACGAGTTCGACAACGGCACGCCGGCACTCGTGAAGGCCTACCACTCGAGCGGCGGTTTTCCGCTCCTTGCGGGCAACTACCTCTTCGACGGCCGCGTGGAGACGGGGCTTGCCGAACTCGTTCAGCCGTTCGTCATCCTGCGCGAGGGGACGCTCCGCATCGGGGTCGTCGGCATCGGCAACGACTCCTCCATCACCTCGATCGGCGACATCGGCAACAAACTCGGCTTCTACGGGTTCGACCCGATAGAGACGGCGAAACTCTATGTCGGTCTCATCCGGCCGCTCTGTGACCTCGTCATCGTCGCGAGCCATCAGGGGCTCGAGGGCGACTTCGCGATCGCCGGGCAGGTTCCCGGCGTTGATATCATCCTCGGCGGGCACCACCATGTCGTCCTTGACCCGCCGAAGGTGCTCGCCGGTCCCGACGGGCGCGATGTGGTCATCGTCCACAGCGGCAACGACCTCAAGATCGTCGGCGAACTCGAGGTCATCGTGCAGAACGGCCGCGTCGCGTGGCATTCCTACACCGTGCATCCCCTCACCGACGCCGTCGCCGAACATCCGGCGATGGCGCATGCGCTCCAGCCCTACCGGGAAGCGCTCCGCTACACGCAGGACCTCACGGCGGTCGTCGGCTACGCGAAGAAGACGATCGAGCGGACCGCCCCCGACGGCGGCGATTCGCCGCTCGGCAACCTCGTGACGACCGCAATGATGAACCACGAACTGGTGCGCGCCGAACTCGCGGTGACCAACAGCCTCGGCATCCGCGCCGACATCCCGGCGGGCGACATCACACGCGAGAAACTCTACGAGGTCTTCCCGTTCGAGAACACGGTGACGGTGATGTACCTGTCGGGCAAGGAACTCAAGGACCTCTTCGACTATGTGGCGCGGCGGAGCGCCTCGCGCGGCTGTGTCTCGCAGGTGCAGGCGAGCGGCGTCGTCGCGGTGCTCGACTGTTCGCCCGAGGCGGCCCTGCAGGAAAAGTACCGCTCCTATGCGCTCACCAAGTATCTCCGCGTCGGCGCGACCGTTGTGATAGACAACTACGAACTGCTCGTGCCGCACGCCGTCTTCAAGATGGCGACCAACGACTACATGGCGCGCGGCGGCTCGGGGTTCGACATGCTCCTGCGCAACACGACGCGGCTCGACACGGCGATCCCGATCCGCGAGGCCTTCATCGAGTACCTGAAGACGATCGGGCCGGTGGACCCCGCCGCCTTCTCGTCGGGCGAACGGCACATCACCATGGTGAACTAGGAGGCGGCGATGCGAGTGGCGATATTCCTTCTCCTTGTGGCGTTGGCCAGCGCGTGCACCGATCACGGGACACCGCGGGTTTCTTCGGCGCTCCATTCGTTCGCCGTTTCGTTCGTGCCGGGGACCGACACCGGTGCGCCCGATCGGCCGCTCACCGCGGCGGAAGAGTACCACTTCACGATCGTCGTCGAGGCGCGCGATCGCTGGGGTGACCGGGTGACCGATTTCAACGGCATCGCCGAACTCTCGACGCTCGGCGCGACACTCCGCTCGGGAAAGCGGATATCCTTTGTGAACGGTCTCGCCGGTCCTGTGGAAGTGCGGCTCGCCTATGCCTACCGACTCGAGCGGATCGCGGTGACGGCGGTGAGTGACGAGAAAGAGACGATCGGTGCGCGCGAGGTGCGGCTTCCGACGGGACCGGTCGGTGTCTCGGGACCGATATACCTGCCCTATCCGCGCATCAGCGATGTGCAGAAGAATCACGGCGGCGCGGCGAGCGCCGGCCTGTCGCGTCTCGAGAAGCGCAACCTCACGATCCGGGGAAGATACGATCCGACGGACAATTCGTTCGGTGACCTCGTCGTCGTTGCGGCGATCGAGGGCGGCTTCTACCTCGCCGATCCCGACTGCGCCGACTACTGCGGGCTTTATCTCTACACCTACTCGACCCCCTATGTGGAGGATGCCGGCGAACGCTCGCCGCTCCGTCCCGGGATGCTCATCCGCGAGGTGAACGGCTCGGTCTTCGAGTTTTTCGGCTTCACCGAACTCTCGTTCCCGACCTTCGTGCCGAAGCGCGACGGGAAGGGGCGCATCCTCGTTGACCCGGACGCGGTGCTGGCGCCGCGCGACATCACCACCTGCGTAAATAGTGCCGACGACGAGTGCCTCGAAGGGGCCGAATCGTCGCTGGTAACGGTGGTTGGCCTTACCGTGAGCGACTTCGACGAGAGCGACGAGGGGTGGCTCACCTACGGCCAGTTCCCGCTTGAGACGGCGCAGGGCGGCATCATTCTCGCCCAGACCGCCTCGACCGTCCCCTCGTTCAAGC
The DNA here is from genome assembly GCA_964398245.1 of uncultured Spirochaetales bacterium. Taxonomy (GTDB): domain Bacteria; phylum UBP6; class UBA1177; order UBA1177; family JAKLFG01; genus CALITV01. Next base: position 11,741 of record CAYNMQ010000021.1, read on the forward strand.
CTGAGGCGATGAAGGGGCGGCGCCTTGCCAGCCTCACCGGTCTTTTGCGTCAGCACACGAGCGCGCGGCCGGTGACCTGGATCGTCGTGCCACGCGACAGTGACGATATCGTGACGGAAGAAAGATAAAGAAGGGAGATACGCTCCATGGAACGACGACTCATCATCTTTTTGTTCGCGGGGATAACCCTGACGCTCGCGGCGCAGGAAACACCCACGCCGCAAGCCGAAACCGCACCGGCTCCCGCCGTCGCCGAAGACTCCGGCGGACAATCCGCGCTGACCCGCGAGGAGATCGAGGCGCTCATCGAGAAGAAGGTGGCCGAAAAGGTCGCCGCGATCGAGGAGGAACGGAAAAGGAAAGAGGAAGAGGCGAAGAAAAAGAGCGCAGAGGAGGAGGCCAAGACGAAAAAGGCCGCGGCGCAGAAAAAGCCGGAAGAGAAGCCCAAGAGCGGCGTCAACGATACGCCGGGGCTCATGGCCCCCTCATTCTCGAAGAACTCGCTCTCGTTCATCATCGGCGACGACAATCTGCGCGACAACTCGCAGTACTCGCCCAAGACCGACATCGGGCCGAAGGACGACTACGACAGTTTCATGAACAAGTTCCTCGGCTACAGCAACCGCGCGAAGGGGATGACGCGGCTCACCCTCTTCCATGAGAGCGGCGGACTCCTTCCCGATGTGACCGGGCGCATCGGGCTCGCCTTCGATCTCGAACACGCCTTCGACACCACCTACTTCGTCAAGACGAACCTCTACGAAGGCGGCTCGTTCCTCGAGGTGCAGTACGAGAAGGACTTCCTCGTCAAGGTGACGGCGTGGCCCTACGACTCCGACCGGATGGCGGTTGGCTTCTTCCCCGGTCTCCGCTGGGGCACCCGCGCCGCGTGGCCGCAGAACCTCGGCTTCGTGCCCGGTGCGCAGGCGCTCTTCGGCTGGGGGCCGTTTTCGCTCTACGCCGGCTTCAAGGCGCACCTCCAGCCGCTCGTGGACACGCTCGGCGACGAGACGGTGCCGCTCGAGACGACCTACGGCGGCTTCGGCGGCGTCACCTACCGCGACTTCGGCCTCACCGTGAGTTTCCAAGGCGCCTTCATTGACAAGGGCGACAATGTCATGGTGGACGAGTCGCTCCTCGACTACGGCAACGACGACGAGATCTACTCCTACGGTCTCGACCTCTTCGCGCAGTACGAGTGGCAGAAGCCCCTCGGCGACCCGCTCGGCATCACCTCGTTCCAGAACGGCTCGTGGCGCGAGCCCGACTACACCGGCGACTGGGCCTTCCGGACGCGCGGCGAACTCATCTTCCTCAACGAACGGCTCCAGAACGGCGACTACCTCGCGTGGGCGGGAAGTAGTGACACCATCGCCGCCGAGCCGGTGACCGAGAACTTCTGGGGGCTCGCCGCGGCGGTCGAGGCAGCCCTGCGCTGGAAGGACCTCCGCGTGTTCGGCCTCGCTTCGTGGCGGTCGCTCTCGTTCCTCGTCTTCGATGCGCCGGGGCTCATCCCATTCCAGACCTTCCCGAAAGGAGCGAAGATACATGACGAACTGGCCGGCTCGCTCGCCGTTGACTACCACTGGAAGGTGCTCTGGTTCGGCTTCTCAACCGGCATCAAACAGCCCGCCTCCTACCGCGCCCCCGGCAGTGAGCGGACGACGGTGGTCAAAGACCGGCTCGTCGCGAACACCAAAAAGGTGTTCACCGCGCGCAACCGTGAGGACCTCCCTGACGGCGCCAACCCGCTCAACATCGCCTTCTGGAGTTTCATGGTGAAGGCGCAGATCACGCCGGCCATCGCCGCGAGCGCGCAACTGTCGTTCACCAAGGACTCGAACCGCTCCAAACCGGTGCCCGCCCCCGACACCGGCGCCAATGTCCTCTTCTGGGCCGCCGAAGAGACGCGCAACATCCTCTCCTTCTTCGTGAGCCTCGAGGGACGGTGCTGATGAGCACGCTTGTTCCCAAGATAGGTTCTCTCCTGGAACGGGCGGTGACCTCTCCACTACCGGTAGGTAGCGTCCGCTGGGTTTGCTGGCGTCTCGCGTGGGGTGCCGGAGTAGCAAGTATTGTGTCGGTGGCTTATTTCGTTGCTGCTTTTCTTACCGCGGGAAGAAGTGTTGATCTCTCAACGCCGCTCGATCACGCGATACCCTTTATCCCCTGGACATGGTGGATTTACTTCCCCGGTTATGTGGGAAGTTTGATACTTGCCACCGTGGCGATTCGTAATGATCATCTCTTTTTTCAGGCACTTGCTGCTGCGGCGCTTGCTCAACTGATTGCGATCCTCTTTTATTTTCTCATTCCTTCCACCTTTCCTCGTCCAACGGTGGATGACCTACCATCCGAAGGGCTCACTCGTGAAGCAATTCTGTGGTTTTGGTCCTTCGATCCTCCCAACAACACCTTTCCTTCAACTCATATCGCTATTTCGGGGGTAGGCGCTCTTGCGCTGTGGCACGAACGAAATTCTTTCCGATTCCTTGCTCTCCTGTTGGTTGTCGGCGTCATCATCACCGTGCACACCACAAAGCAACACTACTGCGTTGATGCGGTGGGAGGGATCGTGCTCGCGAAGATTGCGTTTGACTTGGTGGTAAAAGGATTTCCTTTTGTCAGAAGAAAGTAGGGCCGTTCTCTGCGGCAACTTTTCCAGATTCCCCCTTGCAATTCATCTTCGTTTCGCATACCGTGATTTCATCAAGGGAACAATAACCGGTAGAAACAGTGCCTACGCACGATAAGCGGGGTTCATCAGCTTTTTTGACGGAGGGCATCATGCGTCGTCTTGCATCGTGGCTGCATCGCAGCGTGAGGACT
>CAYNMQ010000022.1:0-13810 GCA_964398245.1 uncultured Spirochaetales bacterium
CTGCGCCATGAGGACCCACATGGCGCAGGGGTTGACCCCGTCGAGAAGACCGATGATGAAGGTGAAGGAGGGAAGGCTTACCAGATGCGGGTCGATCCTGCCGAGGATCGGTACCGTGATGAAGCTCTCTTCTTGTTCACCGCAACTCTTGTCCTGATCGAGGTAGTTTTCTATCATTTCCACCAAAAGAAGGTCGTGAACGCCTTTTTTGAAACCTACGATGAACTTGTTCCCCAGAATGAAGGTAGGCACGCCGCGGCTTTGAATAGAAAGTTCGTCCGCCTTTTTCTTGAACAGGTCGCGGTTTTCGGGATGCGTGGTTATTTCGAGTTCTCGGAACTCGATCTGGGGATAGCGCCGCTTGAGTTCCTGAATGAACGGATGGGCCTCTTTGCAATGGGGGCATGATTGTGAGTAGAAAAAGTAAAATGGTGTTTTTCCGTTTCCTGCTGTGGCTTCATCTGCGGGGAGCGTAGTACCGAACATGAAGACAAGAAGGAAGGAAAGCAAAACGAGGCGCATAAGAGACCTCCCGCCAAGTGTCAACATCGAAAAAACAAACCGGCGGACGATTATATTTCACACCGGCCGCCGGTCAAACTTTCAGCGATGAAAAATCAAAGAACTACGCCCGCCGCGGGGCGACAGCAAGGGCTCAGTAGCAGTAGCCTTGGATACAGGGCTGACCCGAGCAGCAGACATCGCCTTCAGAGCAGACAGCGCCCGCCGGGATGCATTCCTGCGCATTGAGAAGCATAAGGGTTGACCCGGTCTTGCAGGAGGGGTTGTCGTAACAGATGTACTCGGTCTGTTTGCACTCGTAGCACTTCGCGCGCGCTTCGGTCGAGTTGTAGGTCTGACACTTCGTCTCACCGACTTTGCAGGCCGCCGGCACGCACTGCTTGCCGTCCATGTACACTTCACCCTGCTTGCAGATGCCGCACTTCGCCAGTTCGGCCGGTTTCAGGCACTTGAGGGCCGTGAATCCTTTCTCGGCGTAACAACAACCGCTCGCGCAGTTCGTCTCGTTGCAGGCGCCGCTCGAAGCCACGGTGTTCACACACCGCGCCAGTTTCTTATTGCAGGTCGTTCCACTGTAGGAAGAGCAATCGCTGTCGCTCTGGCATCCTTCGGCGCACTTTGCGTTGACGCAGATGAGACAGGCGCCGCATTCGTCGTCGGTCTTACAATTCTTACCGAGGTTGGCGGTCGCACAGTCGCCCGGAAGGCTCGAATCGCTGTCGGGCTGTACATCGTTGACCGGCGTGTCAGAGTCCGTCTCGCCGCCGGTGTCGGTACCGCCGGTGTCGGTGCCACCGGTATCAGGAAGACCGGTATCGGGCAACTGATTGTCAGGCTGCACGGCACTGTCCGTGTCTCCCGTGGTCACATCGTTCGTCGGGATCGCCGGCGGGTCCTCGCTCGAACAAGCCACCGTGAGGAACGACGCCATGAAAACCATCATGGCAAAGAACATAACTTTCACCATCTATACCTCCACTATTTGTGAAGTAACCCTAACATTAGTGGCCTCACTATACCACCCCACTCCCCGATTGCAATAAGCTTCTCCCGCCTTTTTACGCAACACATTGATTTTGCTAGAAATTGTCAGCAACATTGCCCGTCCCGGCATATTCGTTCCTTTCTCACATTATATATTGACCGCTCAAGAAAGGTAAAAGTTCTTCCGCCACCTGTTTTTTTACCGAGACCGCGTCTCAACTTATTTCAGAAATAATTTTCTTGACAATTATATTTTCCTGTTGATATCACGACGCGTGATTTGATGCTGGTGAGGTCGGAGATGGCGCGGGGCGCGCTTTTAGCGGCGGTTCTTCTTTCCCTTCTCGTCTCGGCGGAGTTCCGCCTTGCCCTCCAGAGCGACGGAAGAACGCGTTTCGCCTTCCTCGTAGGGATATCTCTGGTTACCGGGCGATCCGAAGAAAAGATATCTTTACCCGATCTCGCCGTTCATTCTCCCACCGCACTTTCGCTGATAGAGGCGATGTATCTGCGCAACCGGCTGGAAGAGATACTTGATGACGACGAAGAAGAGGATGCTCATGAGGAGGGAACCGATCTCAATCATGATGGAACGGACGAGACGTTCATGGAAGTTTCTCCCTTTTTCGAGTGAGCGTGTGCGTCCGATCACCGCTCTGCTGATGTTCTTAGGCATCGGTGCCGCGGCAGTCGCCGCAGAATCGGATGTCGAGCGGCTCGCCGGGTACCTAAAAGGGAAAAAGATAACGGTGGAGCGGCTCGAAAAAGATTACAGCTGTTATCCGCTCGCCGAAACGGTCCAGCGCGGGCTCGACAAAGTGAAGAATCTGGAGAAAGCGGTTCGCGACGCACGCGAGAACACACGGATCGCCGGACTTTTTCCCAAGGTTTCGGCTTGGGCCAGATACCGGAGTGACGACCGTCTCTACCTTTACCAGCAGAACAACATCAGCGTGGGGAAGGACTACATCACGGTGGGGCCTGACGACAACAACACGACGGTCGGCGATATCCACGCCTTCGAGGTCGGCGGCAAAATAGAGCTTGATCTTGCCCAACTGCTGTACAACTCCGACATCGTCAAGTTCTCGAACGAAGAACAGCGGATCCACCAGTTCCGCACCGAACTCACCGAAAAGATGGTATATGCCTACTACTATATCGCCATCGTTAAGGCGCTCTCGTTCAACGAGGTGGCGGTTCCTCCCGAGGTTATGCTCTCTGCCGAGATTACGGCCAAGAAATTGGCCACATGGTTCCATGACCTTACCGGACTACGGCTCGACCAATGCGGCATCACCTCTCAGCAACAGTGACCCTCCTTCTTTTCGGGGCGGTCTCCTGCGGGCGATTCTCTCTTCCCGAGGACACCTACGAGTATTTTACGCTGACATCCGCACCCGAAGAACGGACCTGCTATCCCGAAGAGGAGCTCATCTTCACTTTCAGCCAGCCGATAGATACCGAAACCCTTTCCGGGGTGACGATCTCCTACGACGGCGATCCTGTCCACCATACGAGCGTCCGCGCAGAGGGAGAGCGCCTCATCATCGGCGATCTGCTCCCTGATACGCAACTGTCGGTGACCTTTGCCAGCGCGCTCAAATCAATAGAACATAAGCCTCTCGTCACGGTGAGCAGCGGCGAAATAGCCACCGCTCCCGTTTCCTTCTCTTTTACGGTAGGCCCCGCTCTGCCGGCGGTGGCGCGAGTCTTCCCGAGCGATCATGCCCGCTCCCTCAGCATCGCGTTGCGATTCACCGGCCCCGTCGCGGCGGAGCATATCACCGTGTCTCCTTCCGCCACCTGGAAAACAGGCGACGATCTTCTCCTTCTTTCATTCGCCGAAGAGGTCTCTTCGGTAAGGGTCGAAGGACTCTCCTCGCCGCTCCGCCCCGGAACAGTGGCCCCCGTTCTTCTGGACCTGAGCGAAGATCCTCCCGTCTCGACCACCCCAATCATCTCGGAGACACCCAGCGACACCGGTATCGCGCTGGCGATCACGGCGAGCGGGCTCGTCGCAGTATCTCTCGGCGACGATCTGTCGGTCTGCGAGCCGGCCTGCACTATCGTCCGCAGCGGACTTTCTCCGGACACTCTTTACACTTTCGAACTTTCTCTTTACTTCACCGACGGTGAACGAAAGATCTCCCACACCGTCCGGACGCTCCCTGCCGCTCCGCATATCATGGTCAGCGAAGTCATGCATACCCCAGAAGGAACACCGGAAAAGAACTTCGAGTTCGTGGAGATTTACAACTATGGGGATCTCGATTTCGATCTCGCCGGCTGCGCCATAGACGACAAAGGCGACGGGGTCGGCGAGGACAAGATCGCTCCCCTCATCGAGGGCGACACGGTGCTCGCCGCCGGCGAGTTCGCGCTCGTACTCGGCGCCGAGAGCACCCTGCACCTTGCGCTGGCCGCTCACCCGCGCATTTTTTTCGTTGACGACACGACGATCGCCGACGGTGGTCTTACCTCGACCGAGTCGGTCCAGATCAGGTGTCCCACTGAAAGCAGCACGGTCACTGCCGCTTCCTATAACGGCCTGTTCCGTGGCGCGAAACGGGGTTACTCGGTAGTCATCGCCCCCGACGGGCGAACCTGCGCATCGGCTTCCCTAGGCGGCTCCCCCGGCGAGATCGAGTACTGCGCGCCGTAGCCTCCCGCTACTTTTTCCGCCGCTTCAAAATAGTCTTGGCGAGACATTCGAGCACATCGGAGACGCCGGTGCGGTTCGCGATGTTCTTGACGAAAGTGGGAAGGGAACCGCCCGGATCGGTGTAAATGTAATAGTCAACGAGCAATTTGTCGGGCTCTATCTGACTGAAAAGGTACCATCCTTTGTTTATCTTCACCCGAACATTCTTGTCGGTTTCCGGGTAATCGGGGTGCGTTGCCGGTTCCCACCACAATCTCACCTCGTAGTTGCTTATTTTCTCCGCACAAGAACGAACGATGTAGTCGCGGTTGTTCGCAAGCGGCGGCGAGACGATATTGTAAGAGACATCGCATTTGTCGTCCTTCGACAGCACGACCGACTTGATGATGTAAGGCATGTTGCCGGGATGGTTCGCGCGGTCGAAGATGATCTCCACCGCCTCCTTTATGGTCCCGACCATGACCGCCGTCGCCTTCACCTCGCGGATCTCGGTGCCGGGCACCATGCGGCTGTAAATGACGATGTTCTCGTCGCTTCGCTCCTCCTTCCACGGCCCCCCCGCGTCCTCTGCGAGAACCAGCGGAGAGAGCGCCGTCAAAAGGATCATGGCCACGATATAACCGCACACGAGTACCTCCTGCGTTTTACGGAAGAAGTGTAACGGAAACTGCGGCAAGAAGCAAATGTTTGACAAACCGGTTCTTCCTGCTATGTATATCGCCGTTACCGGTGTGGCGAGGTAGCCCAACTGGTCAGAGCAGCGGATTCATATCCCGCGGGTTGAGTGTTCGAGTCACTCCCTCGCCACCACTTTTTTCTTCCTTTCGTTACTTTTGTTCCGGTGTGAATCCCGGCAGTTCGTCTATCTTAGGCAGGAAGATGATCTCGACGCGGCGATTCTGCGCCATGTGCTCGGGAGAATCGTTCTCTACCACCGGATCGAACTCAGCACTCCCTGCGGCGGAGAGCATCGTCGGCGGAACGCCGCCTGCAATGAGCAGCTTCACCACCTCGATCGCCCGTTGGGACGAGAGTTCCCAGTTCGACGCGAACTTCTTGCGTATCGGCGTGGGGTCGGAGTGTCCGACGACAAGGAAACTGCGGTCAGGGACCTCCTTGAGCGTCTCGGCAAGTTCGGCGATCGCCGCTTTTCCTTCGGGCGTCAGTTCGGTCGAGCCGATGGCGAAGAGAATGTCGGATGAGAGCGTGACGATCATGCGTCCTCTGCGGACCTTGACCGAGAGCGTGCCGGCATCGATCATCTTTTTGAGCCTGAGGAGGAGGTTGTTGAACTCGGCGTTGCGTCTCTCGGCTGCCTCCTTCATGCGGCGGAGTTGCTCGAGCTCCGCCTTGAGCGCCTGTTTCTCGGCTTCGAGTTTTGCCTGATCCTCGGCGGCGCGACGGGCCTCTTCTTCTTTTTTGGCGGCAAGTTCCTTGTTTTGGGCATCAAGGTCTTCCACCGACGCACCGAGGTCCCTTATCTTTTTCTTGAGTTCGTCATTGAATGCCATTGCGTCGAGGAAGTTCTTCGACATCGTGTCGAGTTCCTTCTTGAGTTTCGCCACTTGTTCTTTGAGATCGGCGACCTCTTTCTTAAGAGCCTCGTTCGCGGCGGTCAGTTCCGCGCTCGCTTTCTTCTGCGCGGCAAGGTCGTCGAGCACTTTCTGATGCGTCCCGCTCGTGACGCAGGAGACCATGATAAGCAGAGCGCATCCTCCGGTCACCGCTAGATTCTTCATCTCTTCCTCCTTGATCATAGACCGAAATAATCATTCTGGCGCGTCGCCGAGAGGACCCCCTTCCAGAGCGCCTCTTCGGGATATATCTTGCGTCGCTCGATGGTGGCAAGCGCTATCGGGACATGGGTGAAGAAGTTGTTCCAGTGGCCAATGAGGCAGTTGGTCTTGCCCGCCATCGCGGCGTGGATCGCATGCTCCGCGAGGAGCGAACAGAAGATGGCATCGGTCCCCTGCGCCGGCACGCTGCGGATAAGGTACGAGGGGTCAAAGTACTTGATAGAGAAGTCCACTTTCTTTCCCTTGAGGTAGGCGTTCAGCGCTTCCTTGAGGAACGGGCCAATGTCGTGGTGAAGCACATTGCCCGAGGCATCCTTCGCCTTCTCACGGCTCGCGAAGAATTTCTGCCCCGCCCCTTCGGCGACGACAATGACGGCATGGTGATTCTTCGCAAGACATCGTTCCACCGCGGCGCAAAGTCCCCTTTCTCCCTCGAGGTCGAAGTCAACCTCGGGCACGAGGCAGAAGTCAACGACCGAGTTGGCGAGCGTCGCGGCGGCGGCGATGAATCCCGAGTCGCGTCCCATGAGCTTGACAAGCGAGATGCCGTTGCACGCTCCTTCCGCTTCAGCATGCGCCGACGAGATGACATCGAAGGTCTGATAGACCGCCGTCTCGAAGCCGAAGGTCTTTTCGACGAAAGCGAGGTCATTGTCTATCGTCTTGGGAATGCCGACGACGCCTATCGGTTGGTTGCGTTTTCTCGCTTCCACAGCGATGTCGCGCGCCCCCTTGAGCGTTCCGGCTCCGCCGATGCAGAAAAGGATGTTGATGTGCATCCGGACGAGGGTGTCCACCATTTCGCCGACATCCTGATTCCCGCGCGACGATCCGAGGATCGTGCCGCCCCGCTCGTGAATGTCGTCCACCACTTCAGGCGTGAGGATGAGCGGCTCATGACGGTACTTCGGCACGAGCCCCTGATAGCCGTAGCGGATGCCGTAGATGTGCCGCACGCCGTAGTCGAACCACAGCACTTTGACGAGTCCCTTGATGACATCATTGAGTCCGGGGCAGAGGCCCCCGCAGGTGACGATCGCGGCGCGGGTCCACGAGGGATCATGGTATATCTTCTCGCGCGGACCGGCTTTCTGGAATGCCGGGAAGTGTCCGCCGGCGATCAGCTTCCGGATGTTCTTGACCTGGCTCGAAAAAGCCACTTCGTCATCATCGCTCACGAACACACTCCCCCTGACCGGCGTCGGTACGGCGCAGGGACCGAGATTCTCAACGGCGAACGAGTACTTTTCGGGTTCTTGAACGACACGGTCGTAGATGAATGTCATTCTTTCCTCCCTGAGCAACTTTCCACTTGGTAAAGAAAGTAGCGCACATTTTCGAAAAAGAAAAGAACTTTTTGCGCCAACCGATATTCTTGACATCATCCCACCCCTTTGTTAGGGTGAGTCGTCTGTCGTTATTGAGGGTGCCATGAAGCGGAGCGTCTTCGTTCTCTTGGTCGCGCTGGCGGTCTCGGTGCCGCTTCATGCGCGCCAGAAGATGGATTTCATGCTGTTCAACCTCGGCGATCCGGCGGTCAATCCCGATAGTGAGAAGGACTTTGAAAGGATGGCGACCCAATTTGCCGCCGTCGTCGCGCCGATGTTCCACGGCGAGGCCGAGTCGCGCGGCGCTGAAGGGTTCGAGCTCGGTTTCGGTTACACCTTCACGAACATCAACTACAACTCCCGCTACTGGATCAACGCGCTCAACGACAAACCGACCGATATGCAGGTTCCCACCTTCTACAACGGGGCCGACATCCATCTCAAGAAAGGGTTTTCGTTCGCACTCGTCATCTACGGCAACATCCGCTACTATGTGCTTACCGAGATGGTCTCGGGCGGCGTGGGCGCCGAGTATGTGGTCAACGAGGGGCTCAAGAACTGGCCCGACATATCGGTCGGCGCCGGATACAACGGCCTTTTCGGCGGGTATGACCTTTACCTCCATCAAGTCGAACTGCGCGCCAAGATATCGAAGACCTTCGTCGCGAAGAAAGAGATTAAGCTGATGCCCTTCTTCGCTTACAGCCACCTCTTCACTTGGGCGTGGTCGGGACGGCTCGGCGGCTTCTGGCCCATCGCCCCCACCGACCCGGTGGACTATGGCGCCGATCGCGCGGGGAATGTCTTTCATTTCGGGAAGAAGTTCCTGAATGTTGACCGGGTCCTCATCGGGTTCAAGTTCGCGCGGGCGAATTTCTCGTTCTCGGTAGAGACCGGTCTTCCGTTCAACGCTTACAAAGCGGTCAACCTCGCCGCCGGCATCTCGGTGATCTTCTGAACGCCGGCACATGCTGGACATTCATTCCCATCTGCTTCATCAACTCGACGACGGCCCCGACTCCATAGAGGAATCGCGAGAGTGTCTCCGACTCCTCGAATCGTTCGGATTCCCCGAGATCATCCCGACGCCCCACCGGTTCCACATGCTTTACAATCCGACGCCGGAGGAGACCGCCGACCGTATCGTCGAGATACGATCGCCGCTTATCCGCCGCTTCTCATTCGAGTATCTCTACTCCGCCGAGATCGCCGAGACCTGGGGAGACCTCTACGAACTCACCACCACCCCGAGCGGATGGAAGGTGCTCCTGCTCGAGTTCCTGCCGCTCATGGTGCGGAAGAACGATATCGAACAGGCGATCTTCACTCTTAACATGCACGGCATTGCGCCGCTGGTCGCTCATATCGAGCGCTACGGGCTCTCGGATGAATTCTGGGACGACCTGAAGAAACGGTACGCGGTATTCTACCAGATAAGTCTCAAGACGCTCTCGGCCCGCTTCTTCGACGCGAAGCGCAATCAGATCATCCGCCTGCTTGACGCCGGTCTCATAGACAACGCGGCGACCGATCTCCATCGCCTTGCCAAGATAGAGCAGATAGAGCAGGGACTTTCGTTCCTTCACAAGAACTACTCCTCACAGATCGAACGCCTCTTCTCCCTCTCTTTCGAGGAGAGATCCTAGGCCTTTTTACTGAACCGGCGGGCAACTGTAGATATAAAGGTAGTCGCCGGGGTAGTCGGAGGAACCGTAGCCGCCCATCTCGGTCTCGAAGGCTTGGAAGATCACGGTCGTCGGCGGCTTGTCGGTGACGATGTCAAGATACTGGTCCATGTTGTTTGCATAATTGTTAAAGGGTGTCGTCTGATAGGGCACGCCGTTGGCGGTCAGCTTGAAGCCGTCATAGACAGTCGCCTCATCCGAGAGGAAACGGGTCATAAGGTGATTAGTAGGATAACTCACCGTCGGCGGAAGCGTCGTTCCCTGATAGCGCGCCTCAAGATTGCAGGTCGCCGGGACCGAGCCGTGGGTGAAGGTGGGGCAGGCCGAGATCCGGACGAAGTCGGCGTTGCACGAGGAGGCATACTCGATGCCGTCGGCGAGTATCCGGAGCGTGACCGCGCCGATCGGATTGTTCGCATCGAGGATCCAGAGCATCTCGGCATTGTTGGGATAGGTGCCGGAGGCGGGATACTTGATGATAGGCGTCCCGTTGCGGATGAGTTCGAATCCGCTCTTCACGACACTGCTGTCTGAGTCGAAGAACACATAGGCCTTGCGGGCGTTGATATTGTACTCGAAGGTCGCTTCTGTGTAGTTGCTCGGACTGCACTTCTTGCCGGAGACATCGGTGTATCCGGGACATACGGTAGTATCGGGATACCAGCCGTTCGCGTTGATGTCGCCGAGGTAGGTCACGAGCACCTTATTGATCGGCTGGGTTGCCGCCGAGCAGTCGCAGGCACAGTAATCGCCGTCATCGTTGTTGCCGTCGTCGCATGCCTCTGAGCCGGTCTTGTAGCCGTCGTTGCAGACGCTTGATCCGGTGGTGAAGGAAAACACATACGCAGAGCCATTGTTACCGACGAGCGGGTTTCCGGCGAGGTCGGCGAGCACGGGGCTCACGCCGTCGGGGTTAAGTGTCACGGTGTAGGCGGTGTTGTCTTCGAAGGGAGCAGCCGGTTTGAACGATGCGGTAAGACCATCCGTCGAGAGCGACACGGTGCCGATGACCGGCGTACCGTCGCTGCTTTTCTCAACGGTGAAGGTCGTCTCGCTCACCTGCGTCACTTTTTCGCTGAAGGTCACCGTGACGGCGCTCAGGGTTACTGGCGCCGGATCGGTACCGTCGGCGGGATCGGTCGTGATGACGGTCGGCGCAACGGTATCGGTGGTCGAGAAGGTGAACATCGCCTGATCCATCGTATTCCCCGCCACATCGGTAACCGAAGCAGTGAGGGTCACCGTATAGGTGGTATCGGTTTCGAGTGGGCTGTCGGGCTGAAGCGTCCACTTCGCATCACCCGACGACCAGACCGGCGTACCGGTGACAGCGGGGACGCTGCCCGATCCGACGATGGTGAGCGAACCGCCGAACACCACCGTCGCCGGATCCATCGCCTCGGAAAAGGTGATCTCTATCGCGGTGGCGGTATCCACATTGGTCGTCGGGCTTGGCACGGTGAGTTGAGCCACCGGCTTGGTGCGGTCGGCGACGAATGTCCAGTTGTAGGTTTGAGAAAGCGAGACACCACCGGTACTTTTTATCGTGTTAGGCACCGTAATGGTGTAAGTTGTGTCATTCGCGAGGTCTTGCGAGAGTTTGAGGATGAGCGTCTTTTTATCGCTTGAAAGACCGCTCGTCGAGGTGTTGATGGTGACCGTCGGGGTGATGGTTATCACATACTCGGGATCGGAACAGCCACCGCCGGTGGCGAGCGTCGTCTCGTCAACCGGCAGGCTGAAGGTGATGACGAGGTCGGGACGCGCCACCTTCGTCCGCGCGCCGTCCCCGGGGTTCGTGAAGGTTGCGGTAAAGGTCGTCGGTGTCGCATCGCTGTCGGCGTCGGGGACGACCGTATCTTCGTCGTCGGGGGGCTCTCCTTCGCTGTCGGCAACGGGGGTATCGTCATCGTTCGGGATGAAATCGTCGAATGTCGGTGCGCTGTCGTCGGCCATCGGCATATCGTCGTCGATTGGGTAAAAACCATCGTCCACCGGAGGGGCATAATCGTCCATCGGCGGCGAGTAATCGTCAACCGGCGACACATAGTCGTCCATCGGCGGCGTGTAGTCATCACGGAAGGTATCGTAATCCTGCGGGGGATTCACCGAAGGCTTACAATAACCGTCCACGCAATCGAAACCGACGGGACAGGTGTCGCCATAGCAGGCCTCGGCGGCGACACAGGCGCCGATGGTGCTCCCGTTCTCGTCCAAAAGCGTTCCGTCGTTGAGGCAGTACTCCGAGGGAAGGCAATCGCTGTTGAAAAGACAATAGACCACATCCTCTTCCGGCGTACAGCCCGCGACGAGCGCCACCGCCAGCGCTGCACCAAGCAAAAAAGCATACATGCCTCGTTTCTGCATAACCGACCTCCAGATAGTTGTTCCTGCTTGCCTACTTGTCGGTTGTATAGCGCTCTTTTTACGATGTCAACAGGAAAAATGTGCTCAAAGCATTGTCTCGGAGTCGAATATGAGTAAAATAGAAAGCTGCTCTAGATGGAGTACGGAGGTCTTACATGCATCCGCGGACGATGATCGTTTTATCGCTTGCGACGGGCATTCTCATCATGGCCTGCAACAAGAACGAAGAAGAGCCGACGGGCACCGACGACTGGTTCTCAGACGATGCCGCGGTAACCGAGAACGACCTGTCGTTGCCCGATCTGGGCGAAGGCGATGTGACATTGGAAGAGGAGGCCGATGCCGAAGGGATCGTCGATGCCGAAGAAGAGATGATCGATGACGGTGACTCTCTTCAAAGCGACGAACCATCGAGCGATGGCGACGACCTGTTCGTTGACGAACTCCCCGACGAGGACACCGGCCCCGCCTATGATCCGCGCGTCGAACCGGCGCTCTGCGGCATGACGCCCTATCACTGGCTTCCGGCGACCACCATGGGGAACATCCTCGAAGTGGACCAGATGTTCGGATCGCTCGGCGATATTGCGAAGACAAGCAAGGTGGCGCTCACCCTCGCCAAGGCGCAGCTCAAAAGTGACGGCGAGGTGAATCTCAAACGCGATCCTCAGTACGACACGCTGGTCTATCGCATTCTCTATCGAACGCAGGACAAGGGCCAGCAGGCCGAGGCGACCGGCATCGTCGCGCTGCCGATGACGAGCAAGACGGTTCCCATCCTCATGATACAGCACGGCACGATGGGGCTTGGCGACCCTTGCGCTCCCTCGGCATCGGAGGGGAACACCCCGAACGGCACCGCTCTCGTCGCGGCGCTCTTTGCCTCCTTCGGTTATATCACCATTGCGCCGGATTACCTCGGTCTTAAGAGCATGGGGACTCCTTCCACCGAGCTTCACTCGTATCTCGTCGGGGAACCGACCGCCATCGCTTCGCTCGACATGGTGCGCGCAGTGCCGAAATTTCTCGAGCGTCCTGAGGTGAAGATCTTCAGCATCGATGTGAAACCGGGGAATGTCCTCATTTCGGGCGGATCTCAGGGCGGCCATGCCGCCGCCTTCACGACGCGGCTCGCTCCCTACTATGCGCCGGAGCTGGTCATCAAGGGGGCGGTCTGGGGCATTCCGCCGACCGACATGTACGCGCACGCCGTTCGCGCCCTCAACAACTATGTTCCCGCCTCGGGCAACACGGCACTCGTCTTCCTTTCGGCGAACGATTGGTATCGTGACGATCCGTCGCTTCTTTCGCAGGTCTTCCTTGCACCATGGGACACCTCCATGCGCGACTACGCCTTCCGTCACTGAGATCTCGGCCACCCGCTCGAGGCGGCAGGGGTTGACACGCTCGAAGAACTGTTCACCGCCGAGCTCCTCGCCGCGGCGAAACTCGACCCGTTCCTTTCCGGCTTCGAGTCGTGGCGTTGCTATATTGACGAAAACACGCTCTCCCGGAGCTCGATCCCCCGAATAGACACCATCCCCGCTTTCATGATCCTCTCGGAGAACGACGACCTCGTCGTTCCTTTCATCGAACGCGACGCCTTCGGCGACCTCTGTGCGATGGGCTATCAGATACAGTACCGCGAATGCGCCGGCGCCGGCCATAGCGATGGCTTCCTCTGGTCGCTCGATGACCAACTCGACTGGCTCGACGATCGTTACAACGATGTGCCGATGACCGATGTCTGCACCATCCACCCGCCGGTGACCTGTAAGAGCACGCCCTGACAGCCCCTCTCCTTGACAATAGCCTTTTGTTCTCTAAGATAACCTTGTCCACGCGGGAGGTGTGCGGTGGTCACCGAAACGATGATGTTGCTGGCCATCCGGCAAAAGAACTGGCCTCAAGCCGTCACCATCGCAAAAGAGCTCTCTCACCGTTCGCGCGATGACCTTTTCAGCGCGGCGCTCTCTTCTGCCCTTACCAGATGTCAGAACGACGACCCCCGCGCTCGGACGCTTCTTTCACTGTGGGCGGAACTGCGCTGGAGGGAAAAACAATGAGCCTGCTCGAGAACGGGAAAACCGCTTATCTCTTCCTCAACGACAAAGGATTGACGGTCGCAGGAGAAGGTCTCTCGCTCGCCGAGGCAGGCCCGTTCATCGAGCGCCTTCATGAAGCCCTCGACCGCGGCGAAACTTCGTACGGTGTCTGGGAGCATGGCAAAAGCCGTTTTCTCGGCGCTCCGGTGGGGAGCGGGGTCGTCATCGTGAAATGCGGCGGCGCGATGCCGCTCACCAAGGCGCTCTATCTCCTCGACGAGATACGGCGGTCCTGCCAGAAGATGATGCCCTGACCGCTAGCGGGGATAGTTAGCAACTAGCGCAGGTGCCTCTGATGTTCGTCCTTCGAGGATGAGGCGGCGCACCTCTTTCACGAGATCAAGATAGAACTGCAGAT
>CAYNMQ010000022.1:13820-14204 GCA_964398245.1 uncultured Spirochaetales bacterium
GCGATAGAGGTGGTGCAGGTACGCACGGGTGAATGAACGGCACGCGATACAGCCGCACTGCTCGTCGAGCGGCCGCGTGTCGCGCGCGAAGCACTGGTTCTTGATGTTGAGCACCCCTTCACGGGTGAACAACTGACCGTTACGGGCATTGCGGGTCGGCATGACGCAGTCGAACATGTCGATCCCGGCGAGGATCGCCGTGACGATGTCGCGCGGCGTCCCCACCCCCATGAGGTAGCGTGGTTTATCGGGCGGCATGAGCGGTGCGATCGTCTCGACGATGTGGTACATCTCTTCTTTCCTCTCCCCCACCGAAAGCCCGCCGAGTGCATAGCCGTCGAACGGGAATGCCGTCATCTCGGCAAGGTGCTGACGGCGTAACGC
>CAYNMQ010000023.1:0-13836 GCA_964398245.1 uncultured Spirochaetales bacterium
GCTTGCAATGGACGACGGACCCTTTGAGTTTCGCGAACTCCACTGCCTTCGGGTGGAGGACCTTGGCTCCCGCCTCCCCCAACTCCTGCATCTCTTGATAACCGAGCGCCGGTATCTTCACCGGGGCGGGAATGATGCGCGGATCGGCGGCGAACACGCCGGCCACATCGGAATATATCTCGCACTCACGGGCATCGAGCGCCGAAGCGAGCGCTACTGCCGAGATATCGGATCCTCCCCTGCCGAGCGTCGTGACCTCTTTGTTGAAAGAGACCCCCTGAAAACCGCCGACGACGACGACCTTACCCTCTTCGAGCGCCTTGACGACCCGATAGGGACGCACTTCTAGGATGCGGGCGTTCGTATGGTTGTCATCGGTGACGATGCCTGCTTGCGATCCGGTAAGCGAGACCGCCGGAACGCCGCGCGCGTTGAGCGCGATGGTGAGCAGGGATGCCGATATCCGTTCGCCGGCGGTAAGCAGCATGTCCATCTCCCGGAGATCGGGATCGGAGGTGAAACGGCGCGCCTGCTCGATGAGAGCGTCGGTGGTCTTTCCCATGGCCGAGACCACCACCACCACAGAACCGCTCTCGCGGCGCCTTACCACTATATCGGCTACATGCTCTATCTTTTCGGCGTCGGCAAGGGACGAGCCGCCGAATTTCATGACGATGACCGGGTTCATCGCATCTCGCTCTCGGTGGTTGCCTCCTCGATCACCCTGCCGCGATGGTCGAACAGATAGAAGGTGTACTCCCCGCCCGAGATATGTTGGACGGTCACCGTTAGATCGTAAAGGCAGAAAAGGTCGTTGTTCACCAGCTGCGCCGCCTCCCGAAGGGTGATGTAGTCGGTGTCCGCGTCAAGATAATAGTAGGGGGCGGGGTCGCACCAACTCTCCCGTCCGTCCCGATCCCTGATGCCGAGGAGCGTACCGCACGGGAGGCAGATGTTCTCATGTTTCACCTCGACGAGGCCGTCGCGGACACGAACCGTCACACGCTCCTCGTAAGTCGTTCCCTCCTCCAGCATGCGCCCTTCGCTTTGGACGATGCGGCTGTCCATGACGAGCGGCGTGGTGTAGCTCGCGGGGCCGCCGCATGAAGCGAGGAACATCAAGGTATAAGGCAAGAGAAACAACGGGAAAAAGCACCTAGTCATGTCGCGCTCCGCCCTCTTGTGCGGTGTTCTGACGGCGCCGATCTCGTTCCGCGGCGCTTGCGGCGCACCCGCAGTAATTCTGACGATAGACCCCGTACTCGCGGCACAACGCCCGCGCGCGTGAGTCATCCCAGTTCCCAGTAAGGTAAGAGACCTTGAAGGAATCCTCCATCGCCGTGCCGATGCGATCGATACGGCGGCGGTCCTTATGCGGACTTACCGTCAGCGTGGTCGCCACATGGGTCATGTCGCGCCGCCGCGCTTCTTCGAAAGAGCGGCGCAGGCGAAGCGCGTAACAAAGGGTGCACCGCTCCCCCCGCTCCCCCGTCGTCGCAAGCGGCAGGACCTGCTCACGGAAAGGAACGGGGTCATAGGAAGACGCAATGACCGCGATCCGCGTTCCGTAGCGTTCGGTCACATATCTTTGCAGGGCGCCGAGGCGCCGCTCGTGTTCCTCGGCGGTATCGATATTGGGATTATAGAAGAACACCGTCACCTCTCCCTCGAACCGTTCGGTCAGGATCTCCAACGGTGCGGTAAGACATGGGCCGCAACACGCATGGATGAGAAGCCGGTTCATTTCTTCGTCCCCTCGCCCGGCGTTCGAGGCGGCGCCTTCGATTCCCGCGGCTCCTTTGCCTTTTTCTTCTCCTTTTTCAACTTCTCGTCTATTTTACGGATGAGATCGTCTATGGTGCTCTCTTTCAGCGTCTTGGCGAACTGTTGGCGATAGTTGCGCACCATACTCACCCCGTCGAGTTCTATGTCGAATATGAGGTAGGGACGGTCGGCAGAGGGTTTATGAAGATGGTACACCACCTCATAGACGACCGGCTTCTTCTTAAGCGTCGCCTGCACCTCGGTGGTGACGAAGACGCTTTCCGGCACATCCTTGAGGTACTGTTTGCGCACTCCCTTGTCTATGTAGCGCTTCTCGTAACTCTTGTTGTAGAATATCTCCTCGAGATAGAATTCACGGAACAGCGATTTCATCTTCTCGTAGAACAGGTCGCGTTTTTCCTTTGAGGTGCCTTCCCACTTATCCCCTAGGACGAAACGGGCGATGAAGTCGTAGTCTATGATGCGGTCGGCGACCGCCTGCATCGCCGCCTCTTTCTTGGCGAAGGTATCGGTTCCTTTCGCCGCCTTCACCGCAGCCCACTTCTCGAGCTCTGATTCGTTCTGTTCGAGATACTGATACGCCGCCTTCGGATCGATCGAAAGGGACGCGGCAACGCCGTCGCCGACGGCGCCGAGAGCGAGGGGAAATAGACAGGAGAGAATATAACACAAGCATCGTCTCATTGTTGCAGCCCCACGCTGTTCATAAGATCCTCGACTTTCATGTTGTACTCGTACATGACCGAGATAAGCTGGTATTCGTTCTCGACGAAGGCCTTGACCGCGTCCACAAGGTCACGCGTGGAGAACAGTCCCACCTCGTAGTTCATCATCTCGGTGGTCATCCATCCCTTGGCGAGCTTATGGGCCTTTTTGGCGTGGTCCACTTGGCTTTCGAGCGCCTTGAGCTCCTCGTACTTGCGCCGCAGGTCAAGAAGCATGGCCTCTTTGGCGAAAGAGATCTCATACGCTTTGGCCTGCCATTCGGCCTTTGCCTTGCGCACCCGCGCCACCTGATCGAGGATGTTCAAGTTGAACTCGAGACCGACCCCTATTTCGCCGCCGTATCCGTTGTACGGACTGGTCGGCAGCGGATATCCCCGGTCGTCAACGCTGGAAGTATAGTCTATCCGGTAATCGCCGGCGATGCCGATGTTCGGGAAGAACTGGCTTTTCTCGAACCGGTAGAGCGCCTCGAGCGCGCCAAGGCCGTTTCTCGCAAGTCGCTGGTAAGGGCTCGCGCTCAGAAGGTGCGTCTGCAGTTGTTCGATCGGGTAGGGGAACGCGACGGTGAACATATACTCGTCTTTGAGGACATAGCCTTCCCCCAGCACTTTCCTGAAAAGGGCGTCAAGGACATTTCTCGTCGCCGTGACCTTGTCGAGCGCGGCCAGAAGGCGTTCTTTCTCGATGCGGAGTTTTATGAGGTCGCTCTGCGACACGCCTTCTTTCCCCTCATAGAGCCACTGATCGAGTTTCTCCTCCGCCTCGGTCACTTTCTCCAGCGACAGTTCGAGGATATGGCGAAGGTCGTTCGTCATCACATACGAGTAGTAGAAAGATGCCGCCTCTTTACGCAGGCCGCTCACGGAAAGGTCCTTTTCGGCGCGCTTGACCTCGACCCCCTTTTCCGCCGCATCGAGCGCGTTGCCTATCTTCCCGAAGGTATAGATCGGGAATGAGAACTCCCCTTTCGCCTGTATCGCGATGCCGAGATCGCCGATATAGTAACTTTTGTCCCAATCGACCTCGTCGGAGTTGTAGGTGTAGCGCGGGAACGGCGCCATGCCGAAGGTCAGCTTGAACTTCGGGAAGTACTGACCCTTGGCGCGGAACACATCGGCCTCAGCCGCCGCGATCTTCTCTTCGAATGCCTTGACGATATCGGCCTTTTCGATGACAGCCTTGACGAACGCTTCGTGGTCCGGCGGCTCGCCGCCGGCTGCGGTCCATGAGAAAAAAAAGACGAGACACCACAAAAGCGCCCGGGACAATCTGCGCCTCCCCCGCCTGTGCGTATGCCCTACTTCCCCATCTGAGATTGGACCTCGGCGGCGAAGTCCTTCTTCTCTTTCTCTATCCCTTCGCCCAACTCGAACCGCGCAAAACGAAGCACTTTGACGGTACCGCCGCACTGTTTGGCCGTTGCGGTGATGTGCGCGCCGACGGTGATATCCTGATTTTTGACGAACGGCTGATTGAGCAGGGTGTTCTCTTTGACGAACTTCTGTATCTTCCCTTCCACTATCTTATCCACCATGTGCTCCGGCTTCCCCATTTCGAGCACCTGCGCCCGATAGATGGCGCGCTCTGATTCGATGAGCGCCGGCGGGAACTCATCGGGCGAGACGCAGACGGGATTCATCGCGGCGATCTGCATCGCGATGTCGTCCGCCAGTTCGTGCACCGCCGGGCTTTTCACAGCGGCGGCAGCGCCGCTCATTTCGCCGAGGACCCCTATCTTGCCGCCCATATGCAGGTAGGAGTGGACGAACGACCCTTCTTTCGCGGCATAGCGGATGAAACGGCGCGGGCGGATGTTCTCCCCTATCTTGGCTATCGCCTCGGTAACGATGGCGCCTATCGCGTCATCGTAGGAGCGATCCTCCATGTTGACGACGCTCCCCTCCTCGGAGGCATGGCGGACGAAGTGATCGAGGACATTCTCCGAAAGACTTCGAAAGGCGTCGCTTTTCGCGACGAAATCGGTCTCGCAGTTAAGTTCCAACATGAGCCCTTTCCGGTCGCCGTCCATACGGATCAGGACCGTCCCTTCGGAAGCGACGCGCCCCGCCTTCTTCGCCGCCTTGGCCAGTCCCTTCTCCCGAAGATAGACCACCGCAGCTTCCATGTCCCCCTTCGTCTCGACCAGCGCGTTCTTGCAATCGAGCATGCCGGCGCCGGTGCGTTCTCTCAGTTCCTTCACCTTGGTCGCGGAAATATCCATACCGAACTCCTTGGTCTTAAGATGTTTTGATGTCTTACTTCTTTTCCGGCGATTCTTTCGCCTCGTTCGCTTCTTTCTTCCCCGCGCGTCGCGCCGGTTTCTGTGCGGCGGCGCCCGCCGGTTTCTCTTCCTCGTCGGCTTCGGTCGCGATGCGCTTCACTTTCACCTTTCTTCCTGCCACCGTGCGCGTTTCGTCTCCGCGCGTGCCCCGTTCCCGGCGCTCTTTGTCCTCGGTCTGAAGCTTCTGTCTATGGAGATCGCGCCCTTCGGAATAACAGGAAACAAGTTCGTTCACGATGATCTCGACGACACGCATTCCGTCGTCGTTCGCCGGGATCGGATAATCCACGGTATCGGGGTCGCCGTTGGTGTCTATGATGGCGACGATCGGGACACCAAGCTTGTCCGCCTCATGAACCGCGATGTGCGCGCGGATGGGATCACCGACGAACAGCGCGCTCGGGATCTTCGTCATGTTGATGATCCCCGAGAGGTTCCGTTCGAGCTTCGCCTTCTCCTTGGCGATGGAGATGAGCTCCTTTTTGGTATAGAGGACCCGCCGCTCCTCCCCGAGCATCTCCTCGTATTTCTTGAGACGGTTGATGGAGGCGATGATGGTCTGGAAATTGGTCAACATGCCGCCCAACCAGCGGTAGTTCACATAGGGAACGCCGGCCCGCTCAGCGGCCGTGCGGATCACCTCCTGCGCCTGACGCTTGGTGCCGACGAGAAGGAGCTCTTCTCCCCGTTCGCCGACGCTCCGCAGGAAAGCGCCCGCCTTGTCGATGAGCTCGACCGTCTTTTGAAGGTTGATGATGTGCACGCCGTTGCGTTCGGTGAAGATGTACGGCGCCATCTTGGGGTTCCACTTCTGTTTCTGATGGCCGAAATGGCCGCCTGCCTTGAGCAGTTCCTTGATGTCCACTGTCATGGGTTCCTCCGAAAAAGGGTTACCTGTTGCCGCTTCCCCCGGGCCTTCCGCTCACCTTCTCGCGATCCGCGCGGGAAGGACAGGTACGGAAGCATCCTTCCGGGGTGCTTCTCCTTACGGCGGCACGATACCGAGAAGCGCGCCGTTGTCAATGTTTTTTGTGAGTTGTGGGGAAGGCGCGCCTACTTCGGAGCGCTTTTCGAGAGCAACTCTACAACCTTCTGGTGTCCTTCGTCCGTGGGGTCATCGAGAGGCGTTTTTCTTTTTTCGTCCTTGACGGCGGGATGGGCCCGTTTTTCGAGGAGCATTCTCACCAGCTCGGGGGCCCCCATCTCGGCGGCGACGATGAGCGCGGTGCGCCCCTTCTTGTCTTTGAGATGGACATCGGCCTTGGCCGCAAGCAATTCTTTTACCGATTTGGCATCATCGAGGCTTGCCGCATACATAAGAGCGCTCATGCCGTCGGCGTCCTGCGCGTTCGGGGCGGCCTTCGCGGCAAGCAACTGCTTCACGACCGCGGTCAACGAACTCGACGCGGCGGCGATGAGCGGCGTTCGGCCTTTGGCTCCCGGGACATTCGTCTCCGCTTTTTTCTTGAGCAATATCGAGATCATCTTCTCATTCCCTTGATCTATCGCCCACAAAAGCGCCGTATTGCCATCGTTGTCCTTTGCGTTGATGTCCGCCTTTTTTTCGATGAGCAGTTCGAAGAACGGCAGATTGTCCTTTCGCGCCGCAAGTTGAAGTGCCGTGCGCTTGAAGGAGTCGGCGGCGTTGAGATTGGCGCCCTTTCTGACCAGCATCGTCGCAATGTCCCAACTGCCCATCGAGATCGCGCGCATGAGCGGCGTCTGTCCGTCGCCGTCGGGCAGGTTGATGTCGGCCTTTTTGGCCACGAGAAGTTCGGCGACCTCGGAAAGTCCCTTTTCGGCGGCGATGATAAGCGCCGTCTTTTTTTCGTCGTTCATCATGTTGAGGTCTTGCCCTTTGGCGACAATGGCTTTTGCCGCCGCCTCGTCACCCATCTCGACCGCGTTGCACAGCTCGCAGTCGCCCCCCTTGAGCGCAACGAACGCGCCCAAGACGATACCGAAGACCATCGTGCGAACGCTCATGAGATCCTCCCTGCGTCTCTGGTTATTCACACGGTCCACTATACTCGAGAAACGCATAAAAGCAACGGTGCGAATCGCGCCATCTAAAATCTTACCGAAGGGAAAGATGTCGCGCCAATTAAAATCTTACCCAACGGGAGTAGGACGACCGGAGGGAAAGGAGATGGCGGGAGAACGAGCGGAGCAGGCGTTGAAAGCGTGGCGTAAGGCGTACCGTGGAGCGGAGAGGCGTGAAGAGAAGAGCCGAATCCTTGACGAAGCGCAACGGGTAACGAGGTACCATCGGAAGTATCTGACGATGCTCATGAATCGAGAGCAGACCCGGTCAGGGCCTCGGTGTCGTAAGAAGAAGTATGGCCATCAGACCGTACTGGCCCTTAAGGTGTTGTGGGAGCTGACAGGATACCTGTGGTCGGTTCGCCTGAAAGCGGCACTGCCGCTCTGGTTGCCGAGTGCCCGGAAGCGGTGGGCGTGGATAGGCGACGGGGAGGAAGCGGCCCTCCGCCAGATGAGCGCGCGGCAGATGGACCGGGTGTTGGCGCCTTACAAGAAGAACCTGAAGCGGCGGCGATACGGACACACCAAGCCGGGTTTTCTGTTGCGTCATGAGATACCCATCCGGGGAGGCAACGACGATATACATGCCCCGGGGTCGGTAGAGGCCGATCTGGTCGCCCACTGCGGGAACACCTCTATCGACGAGTTCTGCTACTCGCTCAACATCACCGACATCATGACCGGCTGGTGCGAGACCCGAGCGATCCTCGGCAAATCGGAGCAAGCGGTCACGACGGCGCTCAACGATATGCGGAAAGAACTGCCGTTCTCTCTCACCGCGTTCGATTCCGACAAGGGGAGCGAGTGCATCAACCGGCACATGGTGTAATACTGCGAAAGACACCACATCTCCTTCACGCGCAGCCGAGCCTACAAGAAGGACGACAACGCCCACATCGAGGAGAAGAACTGGACCCATGTCCGGAAACTCTTCGGCTACGGCCGGTTCGACACCGAACAGGAAACCGTGCTCATGAACCGGATCTACCGGGGTCCATGGCGACTTCTCAACAACCTCTTCCTGCCCAGCGTGAAACTTATCAAGAAGGAGCGGTGCGGCAGCAAGATCAGGCGCATCTACGATACGCCCCGCACCCCGCTCGATCGTCTCGTCATGTTCTATGGGGAAAATCTTCCTGAACCGGTCCGTCAACTCCTTGATCTCAGGAAAGAACTCGACTCCTCGAACCTCCAGGCCGAGGTCGACGCAGGGATCAAGAAACTGCTTTCGATAAGAAAATATCCGCGAGCCTACGAACCGGTCTCTTTATCCCCTTCTCATGAGGAGGTGCGCCATGCCCGCCTTCGGTAAGAATCTTAATGGCGCGACGACTCGTCGTTCGGTAAGCAACTTAAATGGCTTGACAGGCGGTGTCCTGAGGCATGGCGGGATATCAGCTGTGATGATACGGCTTGCCGCTCAGCAGCGAAAAAGCGCGGTACAGCTGTTCCCAAAGAACGATCCTCGCGAGGAAATGGTTAAGCGTCCACGGCGCGACCGAAAGAGCGAGATGTTCTCCGACCTCCCCGAATCCGTAAGCGCCGCCGATGATAAAAGTCATGTCCCGCGCCGCGTCCCGATGTCGCGCGATAAGGGCGGCGAACGATCGGGAGTCAAGAGACCCTCCCTCCTCTCGGAGTGCTACGACAAAGGAACCGGGAGGAATACGGCGTGCTATCTGCGCCGTTTCCTCGGCGACGCTTTTTCCTTCCCGCAGTTCGACGACATCAAGGTTGACCATGGGAGAAAGCCGCTCTCGATAGAAACGCTCCATCTCCCGGAACCCGCCGCGTTCTTTCAGCCGGCCGACCGCAAGAAGCGTTATCTTCATGGAACGACGAGGACCTCTCGCGGATCGAGGCGCGGCGCATCCCGCCAGATCGATTCGATGTCGTAGTAATCGCGTATCTCGTCGAGCATGATCTGCACGACGACGCTGCCGGCGTCTATCAATATCCACCGCGCGTTCTGCTCCCCTTCCGCGGAGTATTTACCGATCCCGTTGTTCTTCAAAGAACGAAGGGTGTGTTCGGCCAGCGTCCTATTGTGCTGAACTGAGGTGCCGGTGACGAAGATCAGATGGTCGGTGTACCCGGAAAGACGCTCCACCGCGAATATCGCCAGATTGACCCCTTTCTTTTCCTCGAGCGCGGCCACGATAACGCTCAGTTTCCTCGACTCCTCACCTTTCTTCATGCGACGATCCCTTCTCCATGATGTTCTTGGCGGCATCGAACGAGCGGCGATGATACTCGGGAACGAATGGCGGCACCGTTATCTCAAGCAGAGGGCGGTCGGCGAGAGTGCGCTCCCCCCGAACGACGAACGAGGTCTCTTCGTCCTGCGCCGTGAAGGAGATGTCTATCGTCAGCCGCCGCACAAGAAGCCCCGCGGTCACCTCGGCGTCCATCGTCCCCGTTATCTTTGCGAAATTCTTGCCGGCGAGTTTCTCGATGAGCCGGTCATTGTTGATCTCCTCGGTCCCGTACGCGTTCTGGAGATACCGCTTGGACGGCAGGCTTCCACGCGGCACCTCCTTGTCGGAAAAACGGATGGTGACCCGCCGGATATTCTTTTCGGATGAGGCCGACATGGTGGCGCGGTTCCGGAATATGGCGTAGATGTCAGGTATCGCCCTGAACAACATCTCCTTATAGTAAGTATGTTCTCCGAGACTGGAGGTACGCACATATTCGCCGCCGAGCAGCTTCTTATAAAGGAAATTCTCCTTCCAAACGATATCCCAGCCCTCGTTCCTGTCATTGAGGTAAGACAAGTGGAAATCGTCCTTTTCGTCACGACCGTACAGCACTTTCTCGGAAAGGAAAAGCCGACGCGGCACGCCCTCGACAACGCTCGTCGTTTCAAAAGAGAGCTCTTGAGAGAATCCCCGCACCGACGACGAGCGCTCGAAATGGGAGAGCGGCGCGAAGAGCAGTTTCTCGAACTCATCGAGAGAGACGAACACCTCGGCCTCGTCAATGACGAGATCGTAGACGGGCGATTCGCTCATGCGCCATCGGCTTTCGACCGCCTTTTCCTCTTTGCCGCCACGGCAACCTGCAAGAAAGACCATGCAACAAGCGACAATGACGACAATGCGCCTCATATCTTGTCCTCCTCGGCGAGCCATGCCGCCGGATCGAATCTCCGGCCCCGGATGAACATCTCCCGCACATGGTTGTGGCCCGCATGGTAGACCGGATAGACCCATGATGTGGTCTCCATCACGAGCAGGTCGGCATCCTTCCCCGGCTCGATGCTCCCCTTCCGGTCGGTGCGGCGCAGAGAGGTGGCGCCGTGTATCGTGACGCCGCGCAGGGCCTCCTCGACCGGCAGGGAGAGCTGTGTCGCCGCCACGCTCGCCGCGAGTGGCAGAAAGCCGCACATGCAGGAGCCGGGATTGAAGTCGGTCGCGAGCGCCACCCGCACCCCCGCGTCGCTCATCCTGCGTGCCGGGGCGTAGGGAAGCCGCGAGAATATCGAGGTGAGCGGCAGGACGCCGGCGATGCCACCGTGCTCCGCCATGAGTGCGATCGCGCGGTCGGTGACTTCTTCGAGGTGATCCACCGACGCGGCGCCCATCCCGGCGGCGAGTTCGGTGCCGCCGAGCGCGTGGAACTGGTCGGCGTGCAATTTGAGGCCCAGTCCGAGCTCATGCGCACGGCACAGGACCCGTTCGGTCTCCGCGAGCGAGAAGTAGCCCTCCTCGCAGAAGACATCGCAGAACTCGGCGAGCCCGCGCCGCTTCACCTCGGGCAGCATCTCGTCGCAGAGAAGCGAAAGATAACCCTCATGGTCGTTCCTGAAGCGTTCGGGATAGGCATGGGCGCCGAGGAAGGTCGGCACGATCTCCAGAGGCATATCGTTCCGAAGCTGGGCGACGACCTCGAGTATCCGCAATTCACCCTCGGTGTCGAGCGCGTAGCCCGATTTTATCTCGATGGTGGTGACGCCGTAGGAAGCGACCTGTAGAAGCCGACGCCGCGCGTCGCGGTAGAGCTCCTCGAACGAGGCCGCGCGGGTCTTCGCCGCCGAGTTGAGGATGCCGCCGCCTGCCGCCGCGATCTCGGCGTAGGAGGCGCCGCGCGACTTCAGCGCGAACTCCTCCTCGCGGGTCCCGGCATAGACCAGATGGGTGTGGCTATCGACGAGTCCCGGCCAGACGGCGCGCCCTCCGGCGCTCGTGACCGCGTCCTTGTGGCGCGTCTCGTACCCCGGTTCGCGATATGCGAACTCGCTCATCGGACCGACGAAAAGGATGACGCCGCCCTCGTCGGCCGCGATGCAGAGATCGCCGCCGTCAAGAACGGGCTCTTTCGGGGACGCGGTGAATATCCGGGAGATGTCGGTGAGGATGAGCGAATAGCGCAGCGGCTTGTGCACTACGGTCAGGCTTTGAATATCTTGGCGAACTGCTTGGTGAGGCGGCCTATCTTGCGGCCCGCGGTGGATTTCTGAAGCACACCCTTGGAGACCGCCTTGTGCAGTTCGGAGACCGCCTTGCGGAGTTTCGCGACCGCGTCGTCCTTGTACTGGGCGAGGTTCGCGGTGTCGTCGACCGCCTTTTCGGCGACCTCGGCGAAATGGCGGATGTAGGTCTTGACGCGCGACCTCACCGACCGGTTATAGAGTCTCCGTTTCTCGTTCGTTTTGATGCGTTTTTTCGCAGACTTGTGATGAGCCAACCTTTCCTCCTTCTAGAGTCGTTCCAAAAAGCCATGAACGGCGCCGTTATACGGTGAAAGGCGGGAACTGTCAAGTTTTATCATCGCGCCGTGCCTGCCGCGAGACGCGCCTGCATCAATCGCTCGGCGACGGCGAGTTCCTCGGGCGAATTGATGCCGGTGAGCGACACGAAATCGTCGTCAAGACAGGCGACGACCTTTCTGCCGCGCGCGACGGCATAGCCGACGATGTCGGTGAGGTAGTATTCCTTTTTCGCGTTGTCGTTGGTGAGCCGCGGCAGCGCCTCGGCAAGCAATTCGCGCGACGCGAGGTAAAGACCGCTGTTCACCTCCCGTATCGCCCGTTCCTTTTCGGTCGCGTCGTTGTATTCGACGATGCCGAGGATCGCCCCATCCGCGGAACGCCTGACGCGGCCGTAACGGGCCGGTTCGTCGAGGAGGCAGGTGACAAGGGCGAGATCGGCCTTTTCCCGCTCGTACGCGGCGATCAGGCGCTCGAAGGTCTCTTTCCGGAGGAGCGGCGCGTCGCCGGGCAGTATGAGGAACCGGTCAGCCGCCGGATCGGCGTCGGCGAAGGCGCACCGCACCGCGCCGCCGGTCCCGTCCTGTTCCTTTTGATGCGAAAAACGGGCTTCCGGACAGCATGCCCTCACGAAAGATTCGACCTGCTCACGCAGGTGCCCGACAACGAGATGCGGCGCGCCGAAGGGACGCACCGCCTCGATCACCCACTGGATCATCGGCTTCCCCGCCACGAGGTGCATGACCTTGGGCGTCGTGTCGGAACGCATGCGGGTCCCCTTCCCCGCCGCAAGGATGACGGGAACGAGCGTCATGAAGGGATGCGGGTCTTGCGCCGCTCTCGATAGACCGGCATCGTACAGACGAACTCGACGAAGTCGGAACCGTTCTCCTTGTTGCGCAGGACGACATCTCCCCCCATGCCGCGCATGATCTGGCGGACGATCGAAAGGCCAAGACCGGTCCCCCGTTCGCCGCTCTTGGTCGTGAAGAACGGTTCGAACACCTTGTCGGCGATCTCCTCGAATATCTTGGGCCCGTTATTGGCAACGGTGAGAACGATCATCTCGTTGGCATACTCCAGGCGAACGACGATGGTCCGCTGTTGTATGGCCGTTCCCTCGAAGGCGTCCGCGGCGTTGTTGACGATGTTGGTCACCGCCTGAATGAGCTCCTGCCGGTTCCCCCAGACCGCCAGAGGCTCCGGCAGACGGTTCTCGATCAAGAACTGTATCCGGTGACGGCGCAGGTTATAGATGACCAATGTCCGCACATCCTCTATCACCGGGATCAGATCGACCGCCGTGAGGCTCTTCTCGTGCTTGTAAAAGCGACGGAACGATTTGAGCAATTCTTCGATCTGCCGTATCCCCTGCAACGAATCGGAGATGAGCGAAGCAACCTCTTCGCACTTCTTCCCCTCCTCTCCGGCCATTTTCACCATCTCCAGATTCATTTTGATCGAAGTGAGCGGGGTGTTGATCTCGTGCACGATCGAACTCACCATGGTACCGACGGTGGCGAGACGGTCGGCATGAATGAGCATGTCGGTGCGCTCTTGCACCCGTTCTTCGAGCTCGAACTGGTATTCGATGAGTTTCAGATGGTTCTGTATCTTGAGCGCGAGCTCGTGCCATTTGACCGGTTTCTCGATGAAATCTATCCCGCCATGTGAAAGCGCCCGTTCGCGCAAAGCGGTATCGTCGAGGTATGCCGTGTCGCCGGTCACGAATATGACGCGCGAATGCGGCGCCGCGCGGTTGATGTCGTGGTAAAGGTCCACGCCGTTGCGGTCACCGAGACGAATATCCACGACGTGAAGCATGCGCGGGTTTTCTGCGGCAAGACGCAACGCTTCATCAGGATCGGCGATGAAAGCGCCCGGGATGTCGGGGAGGAACTTGGCGAGGTGTCTTTTCGCCAGATCGAGGAAGGCTGGTTCGTCATCAAGA
The DNA here is from genome assembly GCA_964398245.1 of uncultured Spirochaetales bacterium. Lineage (GTDB taxonomy): Bacteria > UBP6 > UBA1177 > UBA1177 > JAKLFG01 > CALITV01. The sequence continues at coordinate 13,498 of CAYNMQ010000023.1, forward strand.
ACGCAATAACGCGGCGATACCGCCTTATCCTTTTTCTGCATATTGTGCCTCCGTTACGGCCGCTATGCGTTCGGCAAGCCGCTCACCGAAGACGACGACGCACCGCTCTTTGATGGCTTGGCGCAAGGAAATGTCCGTTTCTCCGTCGAACAAAAGGCGTATACCCACCCCTTCCTTTCCCTCCTCATTCAAGCCATGAAAAACGACCTCGCCCGTCAATGTCAAGATACGGTCTATGCCGGCTACGGTTATGAGGAAGGTAAGCACCGTACCGAGGGGATACCGGTGCTTCATCTTCATAAAGAGCCATCCTCTGCTGATGGACCTCAGATAATCGGC
>CAYNMQ010000023.1:13846-14143 GCA_964398245.1 uncultured Spirochaetales bacterium
GAACTTCCGATATTCAAGCCGTAAGGTCGTCTTCTCCGGCACGGTGATCCTTCCACCTCATACCTTGCTCGAATAACTGTATTGTGACGCTCTCAAGAGTCAACTTTTCGGGCCATGTGGAGATGCCTAAGAAAAAAAAGGCCCGGAAGCCGGGCCTTTACCGATCGTCGCGGTCGTCGCGACAGGAACAATGGTAGGCGGAGCGGGAATCGAACCCACGACCTTTGGCTTCGGAGGCCAACACTCTATCCATCTGAGCTACCCGCCCGTGAAGAAAGGTCAATGCCCTCGTCGGTC
>CAYNMQ010000024.1:0-12992 GCA_964398245.1 uncultured Spirochaetales bacterium
CGCATCCGCCTCTTGCGCCGGCCTGTTGGCATTTGCGGTTCCCCGCCGTGCAGGTGCCTACATTCTCGGTGCCTGCGGGACCGGTGTAGGGGCAGGCCTCCTCTGAGTCGGGAACGCACTCCATCCCGTCGGTGTCTATGTCGACATCGGGGATGTCGTCGGCGCCGTCGAGAGCGCTGATGTCATTATCGGTAGGCGGCTCGCTGTCGAGTCCTTCTTCCTTTTCGGGAAGACCGGTCTCGGTCGGGGTCGTGTCGCCGTCGGTGTCGTCGTAATCGGTCGTTCCTATAGGGTCGCAGGTGCCGGTCGCTTCATTGCATTCGAATCCTTCAGGGCATGGTTCCGGGCACGCCGACGAAGAACCGCCGCCGCAACCGATGAGGACGACCGCCGAAAGCGCCGCAACAGAGATAAAAGACCGCATAGTGACCTCCGCATGATCGTGAACGAAGGTAGTGTAGCACAGGGGACGATAAATTGCAAAGGAAAGAAGGGGCGTCTTTTTCAGGGGGCCGGTGTTGTGCCGCGGGTCCTGAGGAAGCGGCCGATGACGGTGCGGTCAGGGCCCGAGATGATCAGTACATGTCGTTTCTCCCACAGGAGGCTGGAGAACAGCGCTTCGTTCTCCGCCTCTCGGGCGGGGCCGATGAGGCCGGTCACGAGCGTCCGTCGAGGCGCGAGCGTCGCGACGAGATCGGCGATGTCGCCATGCCGCAGGATCCCGGGAACACGGATCGCGAGTTCGCGGATGAGGGCGTTGTCCCCCGTTTCAGAGGGGGCGAGCGAGACGGGAATGCCGTTCAAGACGAGCCATCCGATGCGATCGGTGCGATGGGCGGCAAGAAGCGCGGCGAGCGTTGCTTCCGGTCCTTCTGCATAGAGTCCGACCGAGATGTTCTCGCCGAAGCGTTCCCCGAGGTATGCGGTCATGGCAAGGATGTCGGCGCTGTGTTGGGCCGCCGCCGGTATCCCGGCGACGAGCGCGGCGATGGCGCCGCGTCTTCCTCTCACGGGGCGGAGGAACCGGTCGAAAAGATTATCGTCCTCCATGTGGCGGAGCGAGGCCTCGAGAACAACGGTGCCCTCGGTCACGAGGTCCTCGGCTATCGTCCGGGCCAACGCGCTTTCGGAGATGACGATGACGATATTCGGAGCGCGAGAAGGCGCCGAAAGAGAAAGAGGGACCCGTATGCCGGGGTCGGAAACGATGCTGACAATCTCGGTGAGCGTTTCTCCATCGGGCGTGGCGCGATGAACGATCGGGGCGAGCGGCGGCGGCGATCCCCAGAGGCCGGCGCCGGAGAGATCGCGGATCGCTTCGGCGATCTCTTGCCCGTATCTCTCCGGCCCTGTCTCATCGCGTCGCGCGCGGACCGCGTCACGGAAGATGAGCGCCTCGCGGCGTCCCAATTCCGTAATCGGCATCCCGGCGTGATGTGCGGGAGCGAGCGTCAGCTCGGCGGCGGAAGGAAGATCGTCCTCCTCCTCTTCGACGCCCGGGAACGCAAGATGTTCGGCGAGAAAAGTGTAGATGTCCTTACGGCACAAGGCGGGAAGTTTCGTCGTTTCACAGGAGCCGGAAACTTCGAATGCGTCGGATGCTCCGAGAAAGCGGTATAGTTCTCCGGTGCGCCGGATCGTATCTTTGTGGGTGACGATCTGTTCGAGAGAGGCCTCAGAAGGGGCAAGGAGAAAGGGGCGTGGCGCTATGAGCGCAAAGAGGTGGTGCAGAGAGAAGCTGCGATGCGGGAGGATGAGCAGCTCTGCGGTGTCTCCCGAGGCGGCGAGCGCCTGAAACGAGGTCGTAGCGGACAGGGCGGCGACGGCGGCGACCCGTTCATCGAGGGCGGCGGTGCAAATGCCGGCGAGGGCGCTTGAGCCGATGCCGAGAAGCGCGATGCGGGAGACGGAGATCTCGGGAAGCGTCGTGAGAAGCGCGATCGCCTGTCGCTGCTCTGCAACGAGGGTTGACAATGGCGTAAAGCCGGCGGCAAGAAGCGTTTCGTCACCGGTCTCCTTTTCCCGTGACCCTGCCCTGGGCGATTCGAGGGTGAGGACAGCGACTCCTCGCGCGGCGAGCGTGGCGGCCAAGTATCGGACCGTCCGTGAGGAGATGCTCCCCTTATCGGCGGCGATGATCACTGCGGGGAAAGGGGGAGATATGGCGGTCGGGAGGTAGATGGCGGCGGCTGCCCTGATGCCGGGAAGGGCGGCGAAAGAAAGCGGGGTCACCCGGTAGCGTCCATGGAGCACCATGTCGCCCCTGCGTTCGTTCGGGTGGAGGAAGGAGAGCACATCGGTGCCGAGCGCGCGCGCGAGCTCCTGTTGATAAAAGCTACGCGCCGTTTCCCATTCGGAAAGCTCTTTCGGCGGAACGAGAGCGCCGGGCGGTTCCGTCGAGAGAAGATGGTTGACGAAGGCCGCCGTCTGGTGCCGCGTGTCGAACGGATAGACGATGCGCTCGTCGAGCCGCTCGTTGCGGGAAACGAACAGAAATAGGACGATACCGGCGACGACAGGACCGGAGAGCGTCAAGATGACTTTTTTCATGTCGGTCGGGTGAGCCGCTCGCCGATACGGAAGAAGAACAGGAGATTCACGAAAACGACCGCCGCGGGGAGCAAGAGAATAAGGGAGATTGCGTCGCGCGGAAGGAAGTTGTGCATGTCGAAGAAGAGGGTGAGCGGAAAGACGACGACGCCCCAGCGGAGCCACACGTTCGGGACGCCCTCGGCGCAGAGAGGCAGAAGGGCGATGAGGTACCACGCATGGAAGCGGAGCGCCGTGAAACAGATGACGAGCGTCATGATGCGCAGAAAAACGAGATAGGGACGATCTGCGCCGCGCATGAGGCGATATATCTGCCAGAAGGATACGGCGCCGACGAGCGCGATGAACACGGCGCGTATCGTATTCTCAAGGACCGGTCGTATCGGTTCCTCCGATTGTTTAAGCGCCGCCAGGCCGTAGGGGATGAGATACGCGGTGTTGTTCATCGGCTCCTCTGAAAAGAGCGGGCCGGATATGGCTTTGAAAGTAGCCCATCCTCCCCAGTAGGGGTGATGGAGCAGAGCGGTCAGTCCGGCAGCGCCAAGGATGGCGACGGTGAAGAGCGCTATCTCCCTCCGCGTGTGCGGCACATTTCGCCACCACACAAGGAGGAACAGGATGACGAGAGGAAGAGTATAGAATTTGACCTGCAGGGCGAGCGCAAGGAGAAGAACGGCCAGCAGAAAACGGTGGTGGGCGAGCGCCAGCAAGGCCGCGGCGAGAAAGAGAACGGCGAACATGTCAATGTGACCCTGACCCGGCCCTGGCACCCAGAGAATTGGGCAGAGCAGGATGAACGGCGCAACGGGCCCGTTCTCGGTGCCGAACCGTCGCATAAGAAGCGTAACGGTATCACAGAAAAGAAGGAAGGCGGCGAACGAAAGCACCTTCCACGCGATAATGCCGGCGAGCGGCGTTTTACCGCCGATGAGCGCGGCGAATTGCGCTATCGAAACGGCGGCCGGTCCGTACTTGCAGTAAGGGCCGTCGGCCCATATCGCCGGGATGAACGGATGATAGACGGTTTCTCTGAGAAGATGGGGCTCCGTATAGGGATTTATGCCTCGGAGCGGCGCTTCGCCGCAGGAAAGGTAGATGAACAGGTCGTTGGACAAGAGGGGCAGCGAAAGAAAAGAGATGAATCCGAGCAATTTGGCAAGGCGCACGAGCTCGTCGAGAGGGATCCGCTCCTCTTCCTTTAAGAGCACGGCGTTGCGGTATCCGTAGAAGGAAAGCCCGACCGCCGCCGCGAAAAGAATACCGATGCCTTCCGATACCGGGAAGGACGGGAAAGCGGCATCGAGCGCAAGAGTCCCTGTCGCGACGAAACGAAGATAAGAGACGAGCGTGATGAGCATCGCTGAAATGACGAGGGGAAGATGGATCCGTCGAGAAAGCGTGTTCATGAGGAGATGCGGCGGTTCACCGGTTCACCGCCATGTCACGAACGAAGTTCGGGAGCGCGAGGGAGCCCCGGTGGATGTCGGGGTTATAGTAGCGGCACCGTGAGGCGATCCGGCGGCTCCTCTCTTCGTCGAATCGCTCCAACCGGCAGGTGTCCGATGCCGCCGTGATGGTCCAGAATCCGGACGGGTAGAGCGGGATCATGGCGACATAGGTCTGGACATGGGAAAAGACCGTAGCCATCGCACCGGTCATCGATCGGATCGTTTCTTCATAGTACCACGGGCTTTCGCTTTGAGAGACCATGATGCCGCCGGGACGAAGCGCCTTTTTGACGAGCCGGTAATAGTCTTCCTTGAAGAGTGCTACGCCCGGACCGACCGGATCGGAGGAATCGGTGATGATGACATCGAAATAGTTCTCGTGATTTTGCATGAAGACGAAGCCGTCTGCGAAATGGCAGCGAACGCGCGGGTCGCGAAGGCCCGAGGTGGTTCCGGGAAAATAGACCTCGCAGAGGCGGGTCACCCGTTCGTCTATCTCGCAGAGAACCGCTTCTTTCACCGAGTCGTGCCGCAGGATCTCGCGGATCGCGCCGCCGTCACCGCCGCCGACCACGAGCACTCGCTCCGGATTCCGATGCGTGCACAGCGGCACATGGGTTATCATCTCGTGATAGACGAATTCGTCTCGCTCGGAGAGCATAACGAGTCCGTCGAGGACGAGGAGGCTCCCGAAGGATTCGGTCTCGTACACCTCGATCTTCTGGAACGCGCTCCGTTCCTCGTGAAGCTTCCGTTTCACCTTCAGGCCGAGCGCCGCCTTGTCATCGTAGCGTTCGTAGAACCACATGGTATTCCTCGTCACTCCGTTTACCGGCGTTTCCTTTTGATGCGCGATCGTTGTTCGTAGGCGCGCCGCACCGTTTCGCGGCCGTATGTCCGTTCGAGCCGCCGGATGGTGAAATGCGCCTCGGCGAGCTCCTGATAGTGTTCCATGAACAGCGCGTTGAGAAGAGCGCCTCCCGCCGCTCCGGCGACCGGGATGAGGCGGGCTCCGGCGACGCGGGCGATGTCGCTGCCGAAGCGCGCCGCGATCTTCGAGAGGACCCCCGAGAAGGCGCGCCCGGCGAAGAGCGCCCCTTTTCCTGCGATCTCCCGTTTTGCCTGCGTGAGGGCCCCGTGCAGGGCGATGCGGAACGCATAGTATGTGGTCCCCGCCGCTTCCGATGCGGTCCCGAGTCCGGAGAGGGCGAAAACCTCGAGGCAGGCGAGCCGGGTGTCGGGATCGGAGAGATCTTCGCCGTTGCGCCGTGCGATCTCGGCGATGCGCCGCAGCATGAGAAGCGTCGTTACCGGCAGTTCGGCGAGAAGCCCCGGAAGTCCCGCGGCGCCGCCGGCAGCCCCCGAGAGCGACGCCATGACCTTATGAATGTGCCGCGCGACCGCTCCCTCGGCGGGTTTTCTCCCCTTTTCTCCGAGAGTTCTTATCGCCACCGTAAGCGCTCCTTTGAGCGCCGGCTCGACGACCTTCTCGATCATTCGTAACAGACCGGCCGGAAGAGGCGTGGCCGTCTTGCCGGGCAGACCGAAAGATATGCGTGCGAGGCGCGCCGCAAAGGTGTTCTCCTCGATGATCGAGAAAGCGCGCTCGAGCTCGGCGTAGGCGCTTGCAGGGAGCCGTTTTTTCGGGGTCGCCGCCGTCATCGGGCGATGTCCCGCACGATATCGTTCATCGAGTAGAGGCCCGGTCTTTTTCGCTCGAGGAGCCATATGAGCGCATGAGCCGCGCCGGCGGCGAATATGTCGCGGCTGTGAGCGCGGTGCGTCAGTTCTATCCGTTCGGCATCGCCGAAGAAGGTGATGGTGTGCTCGCCCACCACATCGCCGCAGCGCACTGCGCGGATGGCGATATCATTCGTGCCGCGCGCCGCCGCAATGATCTCGCTCAGCCGGAGCGCCGTTCCCGACGGCGCGTCCTTCTTGTTGCGGTGGTGCGTTTCGACGATGGCGATATCCATGCCTTTCGTAAGTTCCGCGAGGCGCGGTAATATCTCGGCGATGATCGCGACGCCGTAACTCATGTTGGCGCTGTAGAACACCGGTATTCTTTTCGCCGCCGCTGTCATGAGCGCGCGGTCGGCATCGGTGATGCCCGTCGTGCCGGAGAGGAATGGGATCCCGGTGGCCTGCGCTCGGTCGAGCGATCGCCGGAAACTTTCGGGTGACCCGAAATCGACCACCGCGGCGCACGAAGCGAGCGCAGGGGTGTCGATCGTCGTCACCGTCACGCCGGTCGGCGACATGCCGCAGGCGATGCCGTGGTCCTTGCCTTGCGCCGGGTGATCCGGCGCCTCTATCGGCAGAACGGAGAAGTCCTCGCGGGAAAGCCGGGCGGCAAGAGCGCGGCTCATGCGCCCGCAGGCCCCTACGAGCGCGATGCGGCGGAGCGCGTCAGGAGCCATAGCCGTATATCTCCTCTTTCAAACTGCGCGACATGAGCAGCCCTATCGCTTCGCGAAGGTCGAGATCCTCGTAGAGTATCCGGTACACCGTCTCGACGATGGGCATCGCCACCTCGTGTTTTTTTGCAAGCTGGTAGGCCGCAACGGCCGTGTGGACCCCCTCGGCGACCATCCGCATGTCGCGCATGATCTCGGTAAGTTTCTCGCCGCGTCCCAGTCGTATGCCTACCTGCCGGTTCCGCGAGAGGTCGCCGGTGCAGGTAAGAATGAGATCGCCGAGCCCCGAGAGCCCTGAGATGGTGAAAGGGTTCGCCCCGAGCTTCACCGCGAAACGGGTCATTTCCGCGATAGCGCGTGTCATGAGCGCCGCCTGGCTGTTCCTTCCGAGGCGCATCCCTTCGACGATGCCGACGCCGATGGCGATGACATTCTTGATGGCGCCGCCGACCTCTACGCCGATGAGATCGGTCGAACGATAGAGGCGGAAGTAAGGCGTCGAGAACAGTTCTTGTATGACGCGAAGCGATTCCTCGTTGTGACCCGCGATGACGGCCGCCGATGGCATCTTCATGCCGATCTCCCGCGCGAAAGTGGGGCCGGAAAGGACGAAGGTGCGGTGTACGGCGTCGGAGACGGTGTCCGTCGTCACTTCGTGCATGAGTTTGAGCGTTTCCTTCTCGATCCCTTTCGCGGCGATGACGATCCACGCATCGGACCGTATCGCCGGGCGGGCGGCGGAGAGCGTCGCCCGCAGGTGCTGAGCCGGTGTGGCGGCGATGACGATCTCGCGTCCGGCGACCGCTTCGGCAAGATCGGTGACGGCGACGAGGGATCGGTCGAGCGCTATGTCGGGCAAGAACAGCGTGTTCTCGTGACGACGGTTTATCGCCTCTGCGACCTCCGGCTCCCAGCACCAGATGGTCGTTCCGGGATGTTTCGCGGCGATCATCGAGGCAATGGCGGTTCCCCAACTGCCGGCGCCAATGACAACGGTTCGTGGCGATGACGACATGAGCGGCACCTCCGTGATCTCTCTTCGCGGCCACTCCGGCGCGCAATGACACCACATCTAACCATTGAGTCTGTTTTTTGCAATAAAATTGTGGGACTTCTTCCTGTTGACGCCGTCCTCTTTTCCCGTTAGGATGCTCTGAACAGCACAGGAGGATGCCATGAATATCCTGTTGGTGACGCCGGCGCAGAGAGAGCGTTTCGCTGTTCCCGATGCGGCGCAGAGGTTCGTTGCTTTTGCCGCGGCGCTCCGACAGCGTCCCGCGTTGTCGGTCGAGGTGCTCGATATCGGGGCGCTTTCGCTCGAACGCGACGGGGTCGAGGCGATGATACATGCCATCGGAAAGGAGCGCTCACGCATCGAGACGGCCGATCTCATTCACGCGTGGAGCGCCGTTCCTCTCCTTTTACGCCCGTTGTTCCCGCGGCTCCTTCTGGTGACACTGCCGGATGGCGGGCCCCTCGGTTCGTTCCTCCCGCAGGAGGGGGAGCCGGGTGTCGCGATGGTCTCTGTCGCCGCATGCGACGATCCGGAGCGGCTGGAGCAGCGTTACCGAGCGCTGTTCGAGAACAATAGACGCCGCGACGCGCGGCCATGGGGTTATTGGGAGGCGCTCCGGCTCACCGACACGCACAAGGTCAAACACATCTTCGTGGCCCCCGGCGAAAAACTCTCGCTCCAGTATCACAAGCGCCGCCGCGAGGTGTGGACCGTCGTCGCGGGGAGCGGCATCATCACCGTCGGCGACGAGCCGCACGAAGCGCTGCCGGGTCGCGTGTTCATCATTGAGAAGGGGCAGAAACACCGCGCCGAAGGCGGTCCCTCCGGACTCCACTTCATCGAGGTCCAGACGGGCGACTATCTCGGCGAGGACGACATCGTCCGCATCGAGGACCGCTACGGGCGGGCAGGGTAGACCCCTCCGCTACTTCGGCTCCCAGATGAAGGTTACGCCGAACGAAATGAAGGTGCGCGTAAAGAAGACCGCCGCATAGACCCCTCCGCCATCCTCTTCCTTTTCCTCTTCGCTTTCCTTTTCGACCGGCTTGCCGTCGGCCCCCTGCGCCAGTTTCTTGACCTTGACCGTTCGCTCCTTGTAGAAGCCGACGCCTGCCGTCTTGAGAAGGTCGTCAAAGGTGAAGTCGCGGGCGAAAGAACTGGTATTCGCGCCGATCTGCGCCGAAAACCACGAGTAGCGGAACTCGAGCCCGGTCGAGAAATCGGCGTAAGCGACAAAGGGACGGCGGTCAGGGACCTTTTCTTCCCGATAGTCTATGTGGTATCCTCCGGAAAAGTGGAAGATGAACATCCGTTTGTAGATGTCCCACGCGAACTGCCCGGCGATGCGCATCGGCAGGTTGTCTCCGAGCGGAATGAAGTCGGAAAAGGTCGCTCCAAAGTAGAGCATGTCCTTCACCTGTGCCGCGAGACCGACCTCGGCGGTGAAGGCTTGTATCTTTCGCTGGAGCGGGAAGTAGGTCCCCGAGAGGAATTTCAGATTGAAACCGAGAAAAAAGTTCTCGCCAAGCCGGAACGCGGTGTTGGTCTTGACGGTATCGAGCCGTCCGTGCCGGTCGTACATGAGGCCGCCGGCAAAGGCGCCGGTCTTGCTGTCGGAGACCGCAAGGGAGAACGATTCGAGGAAGAAATAGGAGGATCCGACAGAGAACTTCTTTTCGAGCGCGCTGAAGGCGGGGTTCTCGCAGAAATGGGCGAAGTTGGTGAGCACCGCTCCGCCGCCCTGCGCGGCGTTGCGGGAGTCTATCGAGAGCGCTTCTATCTCTCCCCGTTCCTGCCCGGCGACGGCGAGACGCCAAACGAGAAGGAGAGCGAAAAGCGCCCGTCCTGCGCTGCGATGTCCCACGAAAAACCTCCGGTATCTGCGATAAGGGCGATGATGCACAAGCCCATGCCGTTGCCTTCCGGCAGACCGAACTTCTGGAACGGCCGTCGGAGCACCGCCTTGAGGCGGCGATAGGGGAACGCGTAAGAGGTGGCGTTGGATAGGATGATGGTGCGCGTTCCCGAGGAAAGGGTGATCCGCTCTTCGCCGCACGAGTGGAAGCTCCAGTTCATCACCGTTTCCTCGGCCAGCGGCCCGGCGAACCGCGCCGGCACGGTCGGGAACGAAGCGTCTCCCTCTCGATCCACCGTGACGGATATGTTTTTGCGTCGCGCCGCAGTGGTAAGGTGAAACAGGAGCTCTTCCGCCGGCACCGCTTCTCCGGCGGCGAGGTCCTCTTGGAGCAGGTGACCGATGAGGTTCAGCTGTTTCCCGAAGCGGACACCTTGCTCCACCCGAGAGGTCTGTGCCGCGCTTGAAAGAAAGCGATCTTCGAGGAGCGGGGAGAAGAGGTTGACGACATCGTGACCGAGCCGCGAAAGGAAGTCGGCGCCGCCGAAGCGGATGAGCATGCGCTCAAGCTGTGCGTCATCGCTGGCTCCATCGAGGATGAGCATGTGGCGCGGAAGTGAACCGCGGTCGGGATCGTCAGGCGTCGCGAAGAAGATGTCGGTCTCGAAGAGCAATTTCTTATCGAGAGAGCCCCTTTGGAAAAGGATGTCGGCCTGCGCGGTGAACGGGCCGTCGGCGAAGGCGCCGGCGAGGAACCAGCGATCACTCATAGGACATCCCCACGACGGAAAGCCGTGTCCCCTGCAGTGTGCGGAGAGTGGCGAGCGACAGGTTCTCCCGTTGTTCGAGAGAGGCATCGTTCCCCCGTGAGAGGACGATCCGCGCCGCGTCGGCGGGAACCGAACCGAATGTCGGATCGGCGGCCATCCACGCGTCGCCGGTGTACGCCTCTATCCACTGGTGGAAGAAGAAACGGCCGTCACCGCTGAGTACGAGGCCATAGAGGTTGCGCGCCGGAATGCCGAGAGCGCGCAACAGCGCGACGGCGAGAACGGCGTGTTCGGTGCAATCGCCGGCGCGCGCCGCGAGCGTTTCGCTTGCCGAGAGGGTGCCGTGCCGGTAGTTCTTGTCGCTGATGTGACGGTTGACGAAAGAGATCACTTCACGCAGGAGCCGGGCGCGGTCGGCGATCCCTTTCCAGCGGGCCGCCGCTTTGGTCACCGCCGGATCATCCTTGTTCTCATAGAGCGTCGCCGCGAGATCGCTCGCCGTAAAGGGACCGGGGCAGGGACCGGCGGCGATCGTCACGGTCAATGTCTCGCCGCCGCGTTCTCCGACCGTTTGTCCGCAGGCCTCGGGTATCGGGGGAATGGCGCCGGCTATCTGCACCGTGAGGCGGGGCGCCGCGCCCGCGCGCGCGACCCGGAGGCCTTCGTTCGCTAGCGCGGTGGCGGTGAGGATGTCGCGGGGCGGCGAAACAATGGTGGCGTTTTTCTCCTCGTTCCCGGCGCTGAGGCGGTAGGCGATCATCCCTCCGTTCATGACGGTGGCGATGACCACCGGACCGCGCACCGAAAAGAGGAGGGAAACCCCTTCGTAGTTCACGGTCACCTCGATCATGTCGCCGGTGCGGCGTCCTTCGAAAGAGACGGATCGTTCGGCGACCCCTTCCTCCGAGATCGCCGGGACCGAACCCTTGCCGACGAAGAAATCGTTGGGATACTTTCGAAAAAGCATGCCGAAGAAGACGCTCTCCTTGGTCAAGGCGAGGCGCTTTTTCTCGACGATCCCGCCCTTTTCAGCCGTGACGACAAGATATTCTCCTTCTCGAGAGGCGGTAGTGGTGAGCGTGCCGCCCCCCTCGTCGCGGGTGACGCGAAGCGATCGGGGGTGATAGGTCACGCAGTCGGCTTCGGTGATGCTCGTCGTGCCGATCGCGAGCTCGCTCTCGCCGCGCGGTATCGTAAGACGCAGGGAGCTTGTAAGTCGCACAATGCAGGCGCCGTTCTCGACGACCTCTTCCCATACATCATCGACCGCGCCGACCGGCAAGCCGGCCATTGTCACCTCATAGCGGTACTGCTCGCGCGGCGCGGCATGCAAAGGGGAGAGGAAAAGGACGCCGGCAGGGATGAATGCTGAGAAGAACGCCCGAAGGAGGGGCCCGGTGCTCCGGGCCGTGGTCACGCCATTATTGCCCGGTGTATTGGTAGCAGGTGCCGTCCACGGTGTTATTGGTATTGGTTACCCATGTCTCGAAGGTGCCTTCTCCCCAGATGGGGGTGTCGTGGCAGTACGAGAGGTCGAATTTGCAGATCTTGTCGAGATAGGAAGGTTGGTTCTTCACGATGGCGTCTCCATGCCACTTCGTGTTCTTGCGGGCGGGGAGATTCTGATCCCAAGTGATGAGGTCGACCACGATCCATTCTTGGGGGTGAATAACGAAATCGATGCGGTTGAGCGGATCCTCGTCGCTGTTTCCTTGATTGTCGCCATCGCGCGGGGCACGGTCGCCGTCCACGAATATCTCGACCCGTGCGTGCGCCGTGTTGTGGGTGCCGCCCGGCTGACAAGCCGACTGATCCTCATCCTTGAGGTTCTGACACCTGTTGTAGTTGACCACGACGAGGTAGTCGTCGGAGTAGGGGTTCACATCGGGTTCGCCGTTCTTGTCGGCGTCTTCGATCGGGCCGAGGTTTATCGTCTCGGGGCTCGTGTAGTCAGCGCCGCCCCAAGTGTTGTCGAGGTCGAGCGAGGCGTGCCATGCGATCGTCTGGAAATCACCGTTGCAACCGGTCCACAGGAACTTGCCGTTGTTGCCGAGGTCGTTGAAGTGGCAGTCGTCATGGGTGCTCGAGCCGGGGAGATTCGATGTCTTCATCGCGGTGCACATGAGGCCGTCGGCCCCGACCTCGTTCGCGCAGGCATCCATTCCCTTTCTTTTTATCAGATGAACATCGAGGTCCACTGCGACGCCTTCACGCCGGTCGAGTCCGGAGACGCTCGTAAGGCCTTCTTTCCATGTTAACTGCACCATGACGCGGGCCCGGGGAATGATGTTCGGAGCGTCTATCTTATCCGCCTCTTCGCTTTCGAGGTCGGTCTGCTTGTCTATCGTCACGGCGGAGATCTTCACTTTGTAGTAGATCTCCTTGTCGCCTTTGCGAACCGGCGTGATCATGTGCGCTCTGAACGAGGCGATCGTCGGGTCCTCGTCGCCGCAGGCCGAATACCACATACCCTCGCCGCCGTCTATGATGTTGTCGAGGGAGATGCGCGTCTCCTCGGTGAGCGGTGTCGGCGTCTCGACGAGCTCCCAGCGGAATTTGAGGCAATAGAGGTCCTGCCAGTTCGGGAGGCAGCACTTGTTCACGAATTCCTGCGGGGTCATCGTATCGGCGCTGCTGCCGACCGACTCGGAGATGAGTTTGGTCTCGCATTCCTGGATGGTCGCCGCATCAAGGTCGTCGCGCCGCGGGCAGGTAAGGTGGACATCCATGTTGACCGGGTCCTGAATGACGCGGTGATCCTTGTAGCCGCTGATGGGCATCGTATATTGGAGACCGATGAACGGCTTGGGCGGAAGGTTGGGGTACCGGTAGATCGGCACCTTGAAGGAGGTCCCTTCGGTGCAGGTCGTGCTCGTGGTATCCTTGCTCGGATCGTTGGTGCAGCCCTCGACCGCGAAGTTGCCGTTATCCCTGCTG
>CAYNMQ010000024.1:13002-14132 GCA_964398245.1 uncultured Spirochaetales bacterium
TAGGATGCTGCCTCGTATCCCCGCTGACACTCGTTGAGGCATCGGGTGGGGTCGCCGGGGACTTGATGGCAGATGCCTGCGTTCTCTTTGGTTTTGAGATAACTGTACGCCGTCGGGTGGAGCGGGTCTTTAATAGGACAGATCGGGGCGATGCGGAAGGAGTTCGTCGCGTTGCTGTAGTTGTCGAAAGTGAAGAGCGCTTCTCCGTTGTTGTCAACGATCGGCGTGTAGCCCGCGACCTGGTAGTTGCCGTCGGCATCGAGGACGGGGTTGTTGCTTCCGTCAACGAGGATGTTGGTGATGCCGCCGTTCCTTCCCTGCGTGACAGTGGAATGTTCGAACGAGAAGAGGCGCGAGATGTCGGGATCAACGCCGACCGAACCGATGATGCGGCCGTCGGGGGTGAGGAGATTGATGGCGAATATCTGGAGCTCGCCTGTCTCGGCTTTGTTGCTGATGACGAACTCCTGCCATGTTTTTTCGTTGTCCTTGAGATCGGCCGTCCGCAGGATGTAGTCCACCGACCAGTTCGGCGGCGTCGCGACGATCTCGGGATTTCCCTCGACATCGTAACTGTTGCATGCCGCCGCGAGAAGCGCGGCAACGACCAACCATACGAAATGCTTGAACATTACAACCTCCGCTCGGTGATATGCTCGTAACTTTCAACGGTGACTATAACATGCCGAAGGCAAAAGTCAACACGCCTTTTTGCTTTTTTCCTTGCGCTCGACGGGGGGGCACATATACTGCCTTTGAACATACGGAAGAAGGCCGATGTCCGCATACCGTTCATGGGTCGTATGCCTTTTCCCCGACGCGGTGGGGCTGTTGTCGGGGTCGAAAATTCACCTGTCGCAATGCCTTTCCTGCCCGATGGAGGGGTGTCCGCGTAAAGCCGAGGTGTTCGCCGCCTTCTTCCCCGAACATATATCGGCGGACCGCGCCGGACTCAACCGCAAGCTCATGGATCTCAACGACAAACTCGATGCGGCGCGCCGGAAGGCCGACCTCTACTGCCCGCGGAAAGGGTCGCTGACGACGAAGTGCGTGGGTGTCTCGGTGTTTTGCCGTTTCAATCTGGTGTGCGGCCGTTTCAAGGAACGAACGGGAAGGATGTTCATACAATC
>CAYNMQ010000025.1:0-13958 GCA_964398245.1 uncultured Spirochaetales bacterium
AATTCTTGCCCCTCCGGCTCAAAACCAAATTTACAGAAACGATGTTACACTATCCGGTTTTCAGGGAGGATAGATGGCAGTGCGCTCGCGACGAATGGGCGGTATGTGTTCTTTGCGACCTATGATGATTCTTACCAGTATTCATGGCCCGAACGGAATCGGTACAAGGATCCGGGCAAGACCTATGTATTCGCCTACTACGATAGGGACAAGAAGGAGTATGGAGTTGCTTACAAAGCAGGGTTGGTGGGCGCGGTAAGCGATGTCGCGGCAAACGAAAAGTATGTCATTATGACGGTGCAGGACGATCTCAATGTGTCGGAGACTCATGTGGTCTATACGAAGATAGGCGAGTGGGACAACTGGAAACCGCTCAAGGCGCACCGTGATCCATCGCTTGACCGTGTGGGGAGTCCGTCTCTGCATGATCATTATGTGGCCTTCTACAACTGGGATTTTGTAATCCAGTACTGTGATCTTGAGATAGGGACATCATCGTGCAAGGTCGTGTCCCGGCACAAAAGCGAAGATCATCGGACGGCACGGAATCCGGTGATAAGTCCCGACGGATCGAAGATATACTACGATGAATCGGGTGAAGGATATGCCGATCGGGCAACGGCAGTGATAGAGGTGGACATTTCGCAGAGTAATTCTCTCTCCTATCGGGTGATTCACGAATATGAGAAGTATACGGCGGTTTCCGATGTAGAGGAGCGATTTCTTGTTTTTTCGAAAGAAATAGGGGTTGATACCTATGGTGATCCTTTTTACACCGTTTGTTTCTACCGTTTTTCCGACGAAAAGACTTTTTGTCTTGAGAATGACCATGATAGCAACACTGAGAACAATGTGAACAAATTCGTAAGGAAGATGTGGGGAAAATATCTAATCTACGGTAATAGTGGCGGGTCACTTGTTATCCGCGATATGGAATGTTACTGTAAAGCCTACCCCGATACCTGCCCGTATGAAGAATATGCGCCAAAACCAAGGACTTGGAAGAATCTGTGGGGGTTGGTGAAGTAGACAGAAGATATTAATTCCTTTTCCGATACGCCTCGAGTGCGAGGCGGAGTATCTCCATCGCGCGGCGGGTCTTCTCGACATTGAGCACGAAGGCGATGCGCGCTTCGTTGCGGCCGAGGCCGGGGGTGGCGTAGAAGCCCTCGGCGGGGGCGAGCATGACCGTTTCGTTGTTGACATGGAACTCGGTCAGCATCCAGATCACGAAATCCTCGGCGTCGGCGACCGGCAGGCGCACGATGATGTAGAACGCCCCCTTCGGCACCTTGTACTCGACGCCCGGAATCTTTGCGAGCCCCTCAAGGACCGTGTCGCGGCGCCGCTTGTACTCGCCGACCATCTCGTCGAAGTACTCCTTGCCGAGATCGGCGGTCGGCACCGCCATGAGCTGCTCTATCGTCGGCGGGCAGAGGCGCGCCTGACCGAAGCAGAGCGCCGCCTGCATGATCGCCTTGTTGCGGCTGATGAAGGCGCCGATGCGGGCGCCGCAGGCCGAGAAGCGCTTCGAGATGCTGTCCATCACGACCACATGGTCATCCATGTCGCGGAACTCGAGGAGCGAGGTGTGCTTCTCGCCGCTGAAGATGAACTCGCGATAGACCTCGTCGCCGAAGAGGAAGAGGTTGTGTTTCTTGGCGAGGTAGGCGAGTTTGCGCAGTTCGTCCTCACCGTAGAGTTTGCCGGGCGGGTTGTTCGGGTTGCAGATCATGAATGCCTTCGTCTTCGGGGTGATGAGCCGCTCGATGACCGAGATGTCGGGCAGTTCCCAGTCGTCTTCGAGCCGCGTGGTGATGGGACGGATCACGACCGACGACTGCGCCGCGAAACCGTTGTAGTTGGTGTAGAACGGTTCGGGAACGAGGATCTCATCGCCCGGGTCACAGCAGACGGTCATCCCCATGATGATCGCCTCGCTGCCGCCGCTCGTCACGATGATGTTCTCGCGGGACAGTTCGATGTCGTAGCGCTTGTAGTAGCGGATGAGCGCATCCTGATACTCGGGGAGCCCCTGTGACGGGCCGTAGGCGACCACCTTCGTCGGAAGGTGTTTCGCGATGTCGAGCATGACGGCCGGCGTCTCGATGTCGGGCTGGCCGATGTTGAGTTGATGGATCGTCTTTCCCGCCGCTATCGCCTTGTCGGCGTAGGGCTTCAGTTTGCGGATGGGGGAAGGCGGCATCGCCGCTCCCCGTTTCGATGCGGTTATCATGACGGCTCCTCCGACAATAAGTGACCAAAAACAAAGATGTAGTAGCCTTCTGTCGTCGAAAAGGCAAGAAAACGACGGCGGTCGTTCGGGGGAGGAAGCCCCTAAAATTTCTTTGCAAATATCGGAGACCAATGTACCATATGGTTCCCTACGGAGCAGAACGGTATGCGGGAAGCGCACGATCACAAGGAACCGTCGTCGTTACAGACGAACGATATCAGGGAGTTGCGAAAGCTTGTCGTTCAGTCTCTCAACACGATAAACATGGTGGACGCCGGCCTGCGGCAGGTCGCGGCCAAGGTGAGTCAGAAGGACAAGTCGGAACTCAACAAGTCGTTCTTCCTGCTCGTTCTTCTCGCCGTCGTCATCGTGCTGGCTTTTTTCTTCTACTTCCGCGCCGAGGTGCGCCATGTGTCGGAGAACCTCGGGACCGCCCGCAAACAGAATGAGAACCTCCAGAAAGAGATACGGGAACTCAAGGACCGGATAGTGGCGGCGGAGAACACCGATGTGAAAGCCTTCAACCTCTATCTCGCATTCAAGGAAGGAGACCCCGATCAGGCGATAAAGATGTACAGCGAATTCAATCTCTCGGCGCTTTCACGGCTCGAACGGTTCGTCATCGAGACCGAGGTCAACCTCATCCGGCAGAAGGCGGCGCTCAAGAAATACGAGGAAGGGATGACGCTCTTCGACCGCAAGAGTTACCGCGCCGCCGTCGAGCGTTTCGAGGAGAGCCTCAAGATATCGGGCGTCGGGAAGCATGTCCCCTCGCTGTTCTACTACATGTCGCTCGCCTACTACCGTGCGAACGAGATCGAAAAAGCGGCGATCGCCTTCGAGCGGTTCCTTTTCGTCAACACCGAGAAGGGCCTCATGAAGGACAAGGCGGAACTCTTCCTCGGCGTCTGTTACGAACGCATGAAACAGTACGACCGGGCGATGAACTTCTATCGTCAGGTGCTGCAGAACAACAAATACTCGCGCTACGGTCCCACCATCCGCGAACGGATCCGGGCGCTCCAGAAGAAGATCGAGAAACAGGATGCCGTGCGGCAGGCCGGCTGATCCCGGAGGCATCTCATGAATACGCGTCCGCTCACCGTTCTCTTCCTGTGGCATATGCACCAGCCGTTCTACAAGGACGGCCAGGACGGCACCTATATCATGCCGTGGGTCCGTCTCCATGCGACGAAGGGGTATTACGACCTGCCGCAGGTCATGGAGCGCTGGGGGGTCAAGGGATGCGTCAATGTGGTGCCATCGCTCATCGAGCAGATAGAAGATCATGTGCGTAACGCGGTCACCGACCGTTGGAAGACGCTCACCCTCAAACGCCCCGAGGAGATGGACGAAGAGGAAAAGGCGTTCGTCATCCGGAACTTCTTCATGCTCTGCTGGGATCGTCTCGTGAAGACCTCGCCGCGTTACTGGGAGATACTCTCCAAACGGGAGCGGTTCGTCGGCAAGATCTCATGGATCGAGATGACGAGATTCTTCACGAATGACGAGATACTCGACCTGGAGGTGCTTTTCAACCTCAAGTGGGTCGGTTTCATGGCGCGGGAGCGCTACCCGTTCCTGAAACGGCTCGACGAGAAGGACCGGGGGTTCTCCCACGAAGAGAAACATGAGATGATGCGGATACAGGAGGGGATCGTCCGCGAGATCGTTCCGCTCTACCGGCGCCTTGCGGCGGCGGGAGCCATCGAGATAGCGTTCACGCCTTTCTATCATCCGGTTCTTCCGCTCATCTGTGACACCGACATCGCGCGCCGCGCCTCGCCGTCAGCCCCGCTCCCCGCGCGATTCTCGTGGCCGGACGACGCCCGCTGGCACCTTGCGGAGGGGAAACGCTATGCCGAGTCGGCGTGGGGGGTTCCGCTGAAGGGGATGTGGCCCGCCGAGGGAGGAGTGTCGCCCGAGATACTGCCGCTCGCCGCCGAAAACGGCGTGAAGTGGCTCGCAAGCGACGAGGGAATACTCTTCCGGTCGGTCAACTGCGCCGACAAGAAACAGGTGCTCTATCACCCGTGGAGAACGGCGGAGACGCAGGATGCGCCGGTAATGTTCTTCCGTGACAAATTCCTCTCGGACCTCATCGGGTTCTCCTTCGCCCGCACCGAGACCGATCGCGCCGTCGAAGCTTTCATGGGACATCTTCGCGGCATTCGTCACGCGCTTCCCGACGAGGGACCGGCGCCGGTGGTCACCGTGGCGCTCGACGGGGAGAACGCGTGGGAGAACTATCCCGACAACGGCGGGCCGTTCCTGAATCACTTTTTCAAGACGCTGGCCGAAGCGTCCGACATTGCCGCCGACACCTTCTCCGGGTTCCTCGAACGCAACGAGGCCGGGAACTATCCGGTCCTCCCGTCGCTTCACAGCGGATCGTGGATACAGAGCGATTTCATGATCTGGATCGGGAACGACGAGGACAATACGGCATGGGAACACCTCCGTCGCGCCCGGATGTTCCTTGACGACTATCTTGCGCGGCATCCCGATCTTGCGCCGGAGAGAAAAGCGGAGGCGCTCCGCGCCGTTTACCGCGCCGAGGGGAGCGACTGGTTCTGGTGGTACGGTCCCCAGTTCCAGACCGAGAACGACTATCTGTTCGATCGTCTTTTCCGCCGGCACCTCCGGCGCATGTACGCGGCGCTCGGCGAGCCGCACCCGGCGGCGCTCGACCTGCCGATAAAGCAGACGACCGCGACGGCGGCGGCGATAACGCCGCCCTCTTCGCTCATCGCTCCGCGCATCACCGGCCGCGCCGATTCGTTCTACGACTGGGCCGGAGCAGGGGTTTTCGACAACACGCGAAGACCCGGCGGCGCGATGTACCATGGAAGCCGCATCATCCGCGAGATACGCTACGGGTTCGACGCGAAGAACCTCTACTTCCGCGTGGCGCTCATCGACCCGCTGTCGCTCCACGAGCACAAGCGGGCGACTATCCGCTGCTATCTGGTGGACGGCGCCGGCATAGATTTCCATCTGCCGATGAGCCGCTTCGAACCGGTGCCGTTCCCGGTGTCCGTCCATTCCGAGAACGGGAAGGAGGGAGAGGTGCTCGCCGCCGGAGAGGCGGCCTTCATCGAGGTGCTCGATGTGCGCCTCTCGATCGGCAAGACGGGGGTGCGCCGCGGCGCGGTGATTTCCTGTCATTTCAAGGTCGTGTTGAATGACGGGACCGAACTCGAACGGGTTCCCGAGGTCGGCGCGCTCACATTGCCCGTACCGAACGAAAAGACGACGCTTCGCTTCTGGGACATCTGACAGGGGGTTTTCATGCAGGGCTCCATTCGCCGCGATCCCGTTTCCCACCGTTGGGTCACCTTCGCGCCCGAGAAGGCGCCGGTCATCATCCGCCAATCGTCGGAACATGGATCGGAGCCGGGTGCGGCCTGTCCGTTCTGCCCCGGCAACGAGGAGGCGACGCCGCGGGAGATCCTTCGGTTCAGCAACTTCCCGCACCTCAACGCGCAGTGGTCGCTTCGCGTATTCCCGGCGCGCAACCCGCTTCTCCGGATCGAAGAGGATCCCCGGCCGCGCGGGAAAGGCGTCTATGACGCGATGCAGCGGCTCGGAGC
Organism: uncultured Spirochaetales bacterium; assembly: GCA_964398245.1. Lineage (GTDB taxonomy): Bacteria > UBP6 > UBA1177 > UBA1177 > JAKLFG01 > CALITV01. Next base: position 5,830 of record CAYNMQ010000025.1, read on the forward strand.
CCACGAGGTCATCGTCGAGACGGCGCGCCACGGCGGAAGATTCGACGAGATGAGCCCGGAGGAGGTGCGCGATGTCCTCATGGCATGGCGCGATCGCGCTGCCGATCTACAAGGGGACCGGCGCTTCAAATACCTCATGGTCTGCAAGACCCGGGGACGCGCGGCGGGGGGGACCGTGGACCAGCACTATTCGGAGATCATCGCGTTCCCCTGCGTTCCCGCCTTCGTTGAATGGCGTTTCGGTCATGCCGCTGAATATCACGCCTTCCGGCGCCGCTGCGTCTTCTGCGACATCCTTGCGCAGGAGGTCGAGGACAAGGAGCGTGTCGTCGAGGAGAACGAGGAGTTCCTTGCTTTCTGTCCCTACGCTTCCCGCTTTCCGTTCGAGGTCTGGATACTGCCCAAGCGGCACCTGCTCCACTTCAGCGATACCCCGCATGAGGCGATCCTGCCGCTCGCCCGCATCTACCGGAGCGTCATGGGGCGCATCGGGCGCGCGCTCGGCGATCCGGCCTACAATGTCGTTGTTTATAACGGACCGACCTCCTATGACGACTTTTCGAAGAATCCGCTTCTGTTCTTCCACTGGCATCTGGAGATAATCCCGCGTATTTTCAGCATGAATGCAGTAGCCTTAGGAGGGGGCGGCTATGTCAACCCGACGCTTCCTGAAGAGGCGGCCGCCTTCCTGCGCACGGCGGGAGAAGGGGCGCGGTAGAGCCTACCGCACGCAGCGCACGCCGCCCGGATTGAGTTTGTACATCGGGTAGCGGGCCCCCATCATGCCGTTGACGACATAGGCCGTGTCGGGGGAATAGCTGGCGGTCGTGGATGTCCACTGTTCCGCCTGCCAATTGCCGGGGAATTCGGTCCCGCTGAAGTCGCCCACCGACAGATCATAGATGGTCCGCAGTTCATTCGCCGTTGGCAGGCGCCAGTCGTCGTAACCGGCGTAAGTGGAAGCAAAACACTGAGCGAGAGCGTTTTCCCATGTGGCCATCGTGCCGAATACCGGAGACCACATGAGGCCGGTCGTCTCGTCTATCCATATCTGCTCGTTGCCGCGCAGATAAGATGTGGCCTGCATCTTCGGCTGATAGTAGGTGCTATTCACGCACAACACCTTATTGACGGCGGTCTTCTGATAGGGTTCGAGGGATCCTGTATGGGTGTTTACCGTAAAAGCCTGTGTAGCGTCTCCTGGCACCTCGATGACCGTCCAGAGAGCGTCGTTTGCCGGTATGTTCTGAAAGAAGCTGGGATTGAGCATCGGAAGCAAGTTGAAATTCAATATGGTGTCAAGTTCGCGATCGGTCGGCAGGCGCCACCCGCTCGCGCCTTCCCAGTTCTGTCCCGCGCAGAACGCCTGCGCCTCGGTCCATGTGCAACCATCGACCGAGGCGCAGTAACCGCCGGTCGTGTAGTCGCTCACGAAAGTCTTTTGCCAAGTAAGTCCGGTCATCTGGTCGTAGACCGATTCGGGGTAGGTCGCGAGCAGCTTGGTCTTTCCGCCGAAATACTGGGCATCCTGTCCTGCGAAAGGCTCTGCCACCAGCGGGCAGGAGGTAGGACCGGTCGCATCGTAACACTGGGTCTGCTCGGTCGGCGGTACTCCGGTTCCTTGGCGGATACACAGGTTGAAAGTCGAGGAGTAGATATAGAAGGAGCTGCTGCCGTAACAGACGCCGTCCAATATGCACCGGTTGGGATCCCATGTGCAGGTGACGGGGTCACAAAAGGCGGTGCCGGTGGACCCGCCTACGAGGTCGGCGCAGTTCGAGATCTGGCTGTCGCACACCTCGGTGCCCTCCACCGTTCCGTTGCCGCAGGTGATCTGGACAGAGTCGTCGTCGGGCTGGACAGAGTCATCGTCGTAAGTTTCACGCACGCCGCCGGTGAGCGTCCGGTTCCCCATCGGCGCCTCGGCGGTGATGACCACAGTGGCGGTGTTGGGGGCGGTCAGGGTGAACTCGACGGTCATCGTACCGGTCTTCTCGGTCTGAGACCCTTGATCCCAATAGGCATATTCGCCGGTGTAGACATAGCCGTCGAAAGCGCCGCTATGGGAGTAGTAGAACTCCTCGGTGCCGTAGAAACTGATGTCGAGCATATACCCGTCAGGGTCACCCTTCATCACCGAGATGTGCGCCTGATCGTTCGTGAATTCCCATTCGCCGAGCAGATCGTCGGGGTTCTTCACCGTGTCGTCGTCGGGCGCCACATTGTCGTCATCGGGACTCAGCGTGACACCGCAGGCGGCGAGCTCCGCAGAACAGTTCTCGATGGCGCAGGCGTCGCAGGCCGTCGAATCGCCGCCGTCGCTACACGCCGCGTCGCAGTTCGCTACCCAACAGTCCACCAAGGCTTGGAACAGCGGCTGTGCGTTGACGCTTCCCTGCGCCTTGCAGGCATCCATGCACTCGAAGTCGTTACCGCACGGCACCGCGCAGTCGTATATCTCCTTACAATTCAGGCCGATGTCGTTCTTGAACCGCGCATAGACCGCGAAGTCGGAAAAATGACCGACCTGCGACATGATGGGATCGCCGGCCATGATCGGGTCGCCCGCCATGATCGGATCGCCGGCCATGATCGGATCGCCGGCCATGATCGGATCGCCCGCCGCATAGACGCCGTCCCACCCCTTCGAGTTCCACTTCTCGTTGCGGAAGACGGCGATGACGGCGATCTCGTCCTGCACTGTGCCGCGGTCGAGTTTCAGCGTCATCGTGACCGGCTTGAGGAAGGTGAGTCCGTCGGGACCGAAGTGCCAGACCGGGCTGGCGAGTTTCTCCGATTCAGGATAGTCGGTCTTTTCCTTCTTCTCGATCGTGATCTCGGTGTCTTCCTCGAGCGCCCCCGCCTCGATCACGACCTTCGCCTCGCCGCCCGGCGTCTCGACGGTGCCGCCCTCGGACGCTTTGATGGTCTTTGACACCGACACCGGGACGAAGTCGCTGTCGGTCGCCTCGTCGCTGTCGGTGCCTCCCGACTTCTTGCCACCGCACGCGACGAGCGCGAGAAAACAGAGCGGGACCACCAACATGCTCAAGAACGCTTTCATGATTTTCCCCCTAGGTAAAAGATCTGTAAATTTCGGGATCCAGAACAACATAAGGATACTACATTGGAGAAAGAAAGCAAAAAAAGCAGAAGAGTTACCGTCTTGAGACGGATGCACGGATAAGCGCGGCGATCTCGAGTGCCCCCACCTCATCGGCGAGCATGAGCGCGGTGCGGCCGTTGTTGTCGGCGATCGAGGTGTCCACTCCGTGCTCCAGCGCGTAGCGGGCAAGCGAAAGATTCCGGTTCTGAACCGCTTTGTGGAGAATGGTCTCGTTCCAGAACGAGTGACGGGTATTGATGTTGATCTTCTTTTCTTCGACGAAATAACGCACCGTGTCGAGACAGCCGCTCATCGCCGCGTTAAGGAAGGCCGACTTCCATACCGGATTCCCCGAAGAAACCTCCATGTCGGGATCGAATCCTTTCTTCTCAATGAGGCGCACCATCTCGGTCAGGCACCCTTTTGCGGCAAGGACATAAGGAGTATAGCCCGTTTTCTCTTGCCGGGCATTCGTGTCGGCGCCTTGCTCGATGAGGGAACGGGCGCGGTTCTCGTCTTTTTGCTCGAGTGCGGCAAGGAGTTGGGTGCCGAGCACGGGATCGGGCAAAGAAGAAGTTTGCGATGAACAAGTGCAGGCGGTAACGAAGCAAACGACGATAATGGTCTCAAGGGACATAGTGCTCATACCCCCAGCCACGCGATGTCTCCGATGCGGGTCGTTACTAATGCCACGATCTCGCGGATGAGCGCGATGCGGTTGCCGCGGACTATCGGGTCGTCATCCATCACGAGCACCTTGTCGAAGAAGCGGTCGATGAGTGGCTTGAGCGAGATGATCGCATGCGCCGCCGCAAGGTCGCTTGTTGCTTTTGCAATCTCTTTCTTCACCTTTGCGAGCGCCGCGAAGAGTTCCTTTTCCTCCGGTGCCGACAGTTTCTTCTCGTCGAGGTGCGTTCCTTCCTGCTCGGGTACGCCTTTCAGGATGTTCCCCGAGCGTTTGTAGAGTTGCACCATCGTGAAGATGTCCTTTTCTTCGACGAGTTTCGCGATGAGGTCGGCGCGCCGCTTCACCTCGGCTGGAATACGCCAGCCCGCTTCGACCGCCGATTTGACGACCGGTGTCTCGTGGGGGAATATCGCGTAGTAGCGCTGTTTCATGAAATCGGCGAGGTCAGCGGCGTCGAGATTCAGTTTCGCGTTGTGCGCCGTGATGAGCCCGGCGGCGTGGGCGAAGAGCTCTTCGAGATCGAGCGCGATGCCCCGTTCGGCGGCGATCTGAAGCAGGCCGATGGCGTTGCGCCGTATCGCGAACTTGTCTTTTGCGCCGGTCGGTTTCATGCCGGCCATGAAGCCGCCGACTATCGTGTCGGTCTTGTCGGCGAGGGCGATGATCGCGCCGCGCACCGTGGCGGGAAGCCGGTCACCCGAGAACCGCGGCAGGTAATGTTCCTCGATGGCGAGAGCGGTCGCCTCGTCGAACCCGGCGTTTTGCGCATAGTAGCGCCCCATCGTCCCCTGCAGTTCGGGGAACTCGAAGACGACGCCGGTAAGGAGATCGTTCTTGATGAGACGGGCACTCCTCACGGTCGCCTCGCTTTCCTCTGCGCCCAGTCCGAAATATCGTTCAGCGATGAACCGGGCGAGTGTCGCGACGCGCTCTACCTTGTCGCGATAGGAGCCGAGGTCTTTCTGGAACATCATGCCGGCGAGTTTCTCGGTGAGTGCGGCGAACTCCTTGCACTTATCCTCCTCGTAGTAGAACGCCGCATCGGAAAGGCGAGCCGCAACGACCTTTTCACAGCCCTTCACCACGAGGGCAGGATCGGAAGGCGTATAATTGAGATAGGCGTCGAAATGGGGAAGCAAACTATTGCGATCGGCCGTGTAAATGGTGAAGTAACGCTGGTTCTCCTTGAGGACGAGCGTGATGAGTTCCGGCGGCAGGCCACGATACTGCCCCGGGATGGTCCCCACCACGGCGACCGGCCACTCGGTCATGTCGGTCACCTCGTCGAGGAGTTCCTCGTCGAGCGCTTCAGTGCCACCCCACTCTTTGGTGATACGACGCACCTCAGCGGCGATGAATGCACGGCGTGCGGCGCGATCGGCGCGGACGAACGCCTTCTCAAGCGCCGAGGCATAGGTGTCACCGGTAACCGGCGCCGCCTCCGGGGCGAGGAAGCGGTGGCCGAACGAGGTCTGGGCGTAGGGTATGCCGTGGAAGGAACGGACGACCGGCTCGTCGTTGATGAGCAGGAGTATCCAGCGGATCGGTCGAGCGAAGGCTATCTCCTTGTCGCTCCAGCGCATCGTCTTGGGAAACGGTATCGCGGTGAGCGCCTCTTCGATGACCGGCACGACGATCTCGCCGAGCGGTTTACCCGGCTCGCTCCGCCATGCGGTGATAAGTTCTCCCTTACCGTCGGGTGACGGTTCGAAGAAGTACTCGGTGACGCCGTACTTTTTCAGAAAAGCCTCCCCCGCCTTCGTGAGCGTTCCATCGGCGGCGATCGCCACCTTCTTGGGCGCCCCCTGCACCTTCTCGCGGAGGTCGGGCTGGCATTCGGGTAGACCGCTTATCCGGAGCGCAATGCGCGAGCAGGTGCTGAAGAGGGTGATCTCTTCGGGCGGGATGCGCGCCGCGGTGAGTTGTTCCCGAAGCCGGTCGCGCAGGAACTCGGCCGCCGGTACGATAAAAGAAGAGGGAAACTCTTCAAATCCGATCTCAAAGAGTACCTGTGCCATGAACACCTCTCATGCCGGATTGGGGTGAAGATGCGGTTTCTTCCATACGCGGATGACGATGAGCGTCGTCGCCACAATGATCGCGATCCACTGCGAAGTCGAGAATATCCAGAAACCGCCGCGGTTGTCTATGCGAAGGAACTCTATCGAGAAGCGCGCGATGGCATGGAACAGAAGCGCGTGCCACACATAGTAGCCGACCCAGAGCCGTTTTGCCGCCGGCAGACGGACGAGAAGAAAGATGAAGATGGAGCCGCTCGTGCAGACCTCGATGAGTTGGGTCGGTATGAGCGGCGGGGTCGGCACATAGGGCGACTCGAGGAGCCCCTGCCGGAAGAGGCCGAACGCGGCGGCCGAACGGGGCGGAAAGACAAGACCGAACGAGTCGCTGATGGCGCCGTAACAGCACCCCTGCAGGAAACAGCCGACGCGGCCCACCGCCGACATCATGTAGAAGGTGAAGACCACGATGTCATAGGTGCGCACAATGTTGAGCCACCGGTCGCGGCCCCGGTAGAGGAACCAGCCGAGGAGCGTGCCGCCTGCAAGGCCGGTGAGGATGCCACCGTAGAAGACCTGCCCCCCCTTCCACGGCATGAGGAATTCCTGCTTGAGGAGCGCCATGAACCCCATCGTCTTGACGAGCGAAAGGTACTGGTCGAGTTTCTCGTCGAAGAGGATGTGGAAGAGTTTCGAGCCGAGGATGCCGGTGTAGAACATCCAGACCTGATTGAGGTACATCTTGCGCAGGTCAATGGGAAGGAACCGCGTGACGAGGTAGGTGATGGGAATGGAGAGGACGAACGGTATCCACTCGAAGACCGAATAGGCGTCCCACCCCTTGATGCCGAGAAGGTCCCATAGCGGCTGAAAGAATTGCGGGTTCATCGCGGACCTGTCAATCTGACCGGAGAACGATGATACGGCGCCGCCCCATGAAGTCAAGGAATGGGAGAGTGGAAGAAGGCGTGGTTCAGAACACCACCGAACAGCCGCAGCCGTTGTCCTTCGGTTTCTTCCCGTCGTCGGTGACTGATCATCCCCAACAAAAACCCACACAAATTTCTCACGCCGCCAACCCCATCATTGAGGTTCCCTCGATTTTCCGGACAGATTCTTCATGCGCCTGACCGTTCATGCTGTTCTCTCCATCGTTTCTCAAAGGTAAGCGGACTTACCTGACCGAGCGAGGGATGCAACCGCCGACCGTTGTAGAATAACTCGATGTGCTCAAAGAGGCAATTTTTGCCTTCGGCTCTCGTCTCGTACATCGGGTGGTAATAGATCGCCTCGTTCTTCAGCGTTCCGAAGAAGGACTCGGCCGGGGCGTTGTCCCAGTAGTCGCCTTTCCGGCTCATGCTCTGGATCATCTCGTAGTCCTCAAGGACATCTCTGAAATCGTTGCTGCAATACTGACTGCCGTGGTCCAAGTGAAAGATAAGTCCGGGAACGGGCCGCCGACGGAAGTAAGCCCGTCTGAGCGTGTTGATGACCAGCGAGCGGTTCAGCGTGCGGTCAACCGTCCAGCCGACCACCATCCGCGAGAAGAGGTCGATGATGACGCACAGGTAGAGCCAACCTTCCTTCGTTGCGATGTAGGTGATGTCGGAGACCCAGACGGCGTCCGGCTTCTTGGCGGCAAAATGTTGCTTCAGTCTATTCGGCGACGGCCGTAGGGGTGATCCGAATCGGTCGTCACCTTATCGTGTTCTCGCTCATGACAAAGCCCTGCTTCACCAGTTCCCGTGTCATGCGTGGACTGCCATAGGTCTCACGGCTTTCGTAGAAGAGCTGGACGATCCGCCTCTCCAGGTCCCGGCGCCAGACGCTGTAGACGCTCGGCTTCCGGTTTTTCCAGGGGTAGTAGCCGCCCATCTTCCCTCCCAGCATCCCGGCCATCTCTCCTACGGCAAAGCGCGAGAGGTTCTCATCCATGAAGGCGTACTTCATTGCTCTGCTTTCGAACAGATGGCCACCGCTTTATAAATATCTCGAACCCCGTCTTGATGTGCTTCAGTTCCTGCTCCAGTTCACGGATCCGCTTCTGCTCCGGCGTCAGTTCCTTCTTCCGTTCGCGGGACGCTGACTCCGCATTTTTCCGGTAGCTCTTGCACCAGTTGCTCAGCGTGTTGAGACTCACCCCGAGTCCCTTCGCCACCGCGGTCATGCTTCCCTCTCCTTTTTCTACCATCTCTACCGCGCGCAGCTTGAATTCCCTGTCGTACATCCGATACCGCCCTTTTAGCATACGATCTTCCATGTTTTTGCATACATGTTTTCCTAACGCAAGTTTGTTAACTTTTGTTGGGGAGGATCA
>CAYNMQ010000026.1:0-13705 GCA_964398245.1 uncultured Spirochaetales bacterium
TTATGACGACTTGGAACGATATCTCAAGAAGGGAAAAGTGATCGTTATTTACGATCCCCGGCAGGGCGGCAAGACGACACTGGTAAAGAACTATCTCTCCCGCACTTCGCTGAAGTACCGGCTCGCCTCGGGCGAGGATGCCCGCTTACGGGAACTTTTCGAGGCTCAACGGCTTGACCTGCTTACCGAATACGCCGCTGGATACAAACTCGTCGTCATTGACGAAGCGCAGAAGATACCCGGCATCGGACTTGGATTGAAAATGATGGTAGATGCGCTTCCCGACATTCGCATCATCGCGACCGGCTCCTCCTCCTTCGAACTGGCTGGACAAGTGGGAGAACCGCTGACCGGCCGCAAGCGGACGCTCATCCTTTACCCGGTGGCGCAGATGGAACTGGCTCAACTCTACAACCGCCATGAACTGCGGGAGCGGCTCGAAGAAACGCTTATCTTTGGTTCCTATCCGGAAGTCATCTGCGCCCCGTCACGCGAAGAAAAAAGCCGCATACTCAACGAACTCGTGGCCTCCTATCTACTTAAAGATGTTCTCGCGCTCGACAACATCAAGAACAGCCGTACCATCTTCGATCTGTTACGGCTCATCGCCTTGCAGACAGGCAGTGAGGTGTCGCTCACCGAGATAGGAACCCAGATAGGTGTCAATTACAAGACGGTCGATCGCTACCTCGACATTCTGGAGAAGTCTTTTATCCTCTATCGGCTTGCGGGAATGGGACGGAATCCGCGCACCGACCTGCGCAAGAAGAGCAAGTACTTCTTTTTCGACACCGGCATCCGCAACGCGCTCATCTCGAATCTGAATCCGCTGGCTTTGCGCAATGACGCCGGTCAGTTGTGGGAGAACTTTCTCTGCATCGAGCGGATGAAACGGCAAGCCTACCGGGAACAGTTCGCCAACTTCTACTTCTGGCGGACGACCGGGCAAAAGGAGATCGATCTGGTCGAAGAACGCGACGGGCGTCTGGCCGGTTTCGAATTCAAGTGGGGTATAAAGGAGCCGAAGGCACCGAGGGAGTGGAGGGAATTCGGGCCCGATGTCTCCTACACCGTTATCAGCCGCGAGAACTACCTCGACTTCGTGCTGTGACCGCTACCTTCCGCAGCAGCAACCGCCGCCTTTGTCACTTCCCCCACAACAGCAGGTGTTGATGCCGAGGAGGGTGTAGAGGCCGCAGGTGCCGAAAACTCCGGTGAGGAGCGGAAGAGCGCCGACGGCGCCCCACCAACTGCCGTAAAATATACCGGCGCCGATGATGGCGATGCCGAGCACGATGCGGATGATGCGGTCAACGGTGCCAACATTCTTCTTGAACATGAGAGCCTCCTTCGGTGGTAAAACGAACTGCCTTTTGCTATAGGCATGAATTTCGGGAGTCAAGGGGAGGAATTGGTGAAGGGCAATTTGAGTGGGTGGCTAAACTTTAAGAAAAATGCCCTGACCCTTAGGCCTGGATGGCATGCTTATCGGCGCAGGCGACAAGATTCCGCTCTACCTCTTGGGGTTCCTTTACTGATTGTCTTTACTATGGACATGCTGGTGGAAGCCAATGGGAGGAAGTAAGATCCGATACAGGTGTGTAATTTTTTTTAATGGTGACTATTGTCGTCATTAAACGAATTTTGCAACTTTGCTTCAGTGCCAACGAACGCAGAGGTCTTTGCGTGCCAATCGGCTACAAACTCATAGTCAAGGAACTTTACTCTCTCCCTAATGGTGCCGAAGGCATTTAGCGCTTTTTTCTTTTCGTACTCTTCTCTCCTCGCTTTATCCGCCACAATATAGAACACCACATTGAAATCCTGTAACTCGAAAAACTTGAGCAACGAGTTTTGGATGTCTGTTGAATGTTCCACCTCAAAGAAATCGCTCGGCATTCTCCGTTCGTTAAACCAACTCACATCAACTGTTTTCGCCTTTCCGACGATATGGTCGTAGCCAAACTGATAGAACGCGGAAGGCGAACTGATTTCCCCCAGAGTTTTTCCCAAGAAACGCTTATTCTTGTCCTGACTAGGAACGAAAACTTCTCGCTGTTTCCATTTGCCGATTTCCACCAGCAAGCCTTGATAGTAACTGTGCGTGAAGTTTTCTCGCTCCTCGTGCGAAACTTCGTGGGAAGGAAATATCTCTGGTGGCAGTTTACCTTTATACGACAACAGCGCCCACAGCCCCGGCCTGATTCTGAAAAAGAATCTCGGATCCTGCACTATGCGACGAATGCTCGCAAAGGGCGTTTTTGTTTTCCACTCGACGCCGGGCACCTTAAGAACATGTTGATTGAGGTGCCCCAGCGTCGCATAACCGCCATTTTGCTCCATGACCGCGATAACTGCTTCGTGTTGTTTCATAGGACACCCTTTTAGCAGACAAGATAATTGTAGATGACGACTTTCCCTTTGCAAGTTTTAGCCAAGAACAGATCGATAACGGCGTATGGTGAGATCAAGATAGTCTCGATTAAAATCGATTCCGATATAAATTCTTCCGCCAAACATCTTTGCGGCAATCCCCGTCGTTCCCGCCCCGTTGAAGGGGTCGAGAACGATGTCGCCCGGCTTGGTCGAGGCGAGGATTATGCGCGTGAGGAGCGCGAGCGGTTTCTGCGTCGGATGTTTGCCGAACTCCTTCTCTTCCGGCTTGGGTGTTCCTATCGCCCAGACCGAGCGCATCTGGGTGTTCTCCTTCTTCAAGAAGTCGCCGGGGAAGTGACCATTCTTCATCGCTTCGTAGTTAAAGTAGTGCTTTGACTTCTTGTCTTTGCGCGCCCAGATAACCGTCTCGTGCGACGCGGTGAAGAAGCGGCAACTGAGGTTCGGGGCGGCGTTCGGCTTGAACCACGCGATGTCGTTGAGTATGTGGAAACCAAGTTTCTGAAGGAGAAAGCCGCACTGGTAGATGCTGTGGTAGGTGCCGCTTATCCAAATCGTCCCTTCCGGTTTGAGGATGCGGCGGCAGGCAGAAATCCATGCTTCGTGGAACTTGAGGTCTTCCTCGAAGCCGTTTGACTTGTACCACTTCCCCTTGTTGACGCTGACCATCCGACCGTTCTGGCAAGTGAAACCATCATTGGACAAAAGGTAAGGTGGATCGGCAAAAATCATGTCCACATAGTTTTCGGGGAAACGCGCCATCACTTCAAGGGCGTCATGGTGATAAAGGATAAAATCTTCGGCAGTGAAGACAGGTATGATCGGCGAGATAATGCGAGCGATTTCCGCGGACGATCCACGCCCGCTCAATTTTCTCTCCGATTTCCAAAATCATGATCAATTTCAAGAAGATAGTATTATTTTCGGATCTTAAGATCAACATTTTTCTTGGGACGCCAAGATCCTCAATGAATTCTGATCGATCGCTCCGGAATGGACGACCGCAAACTCACCCCCGCCCCCTCTCTTCGCAAGAGAGGAGCAACCGGTAGGTTGGGGTGAGTTGGACTTCTCCCTCATGTAGGGAGAAGGTGGCCGACAGGTCGGAGGAGGGTCAGAACACCCTCACCTCATTCCTCTCCCTCAACAGGGCGAGGCATTTTCGAAAAGAAAATAGTTGAAAACAAAATTCGCTTTCTTATAGCCTTTGCGTGGTTTTTCTTAGGTCACATTTTGTGACCATAGATTTTTCCTACCCCTGCCTTGTCAAAGGAAGGGAACCAAAGGGAAGGATTTAATAGACCACCGAGCACCCGCACCCCAAGGGCTCATCGCCGGCGAGCGCGTCGCTGTCGTCGCCGGTAGCGGAGGTGTCGGTCACCGTCGTCTCGTCTGGCGTTTCGCCGGTGTCGGCACCGGTCTCTTCGTCGGGGATCGTCGTCTCGTCGGTCACCGTCGTGTCGGGAACGGCAGTATCGGGCACCTCGGTGTCGGGCTGTTCGGTGAGGTCCTCGTTCGGATCGCCCCAGCGGAGTATCGCATTGACGCTCGTCGCGGCCCAGCCGTGCTTCGAATCGAGGAAGCTCTGCGCCTTGATGCTCCACATGAACTGGACGCCGACATTGGCGGGCAGGAACATCTCCATCCAGGTCGCGCCGCCGTCGTAACTCACAAGCGAGCAGGCCTTGAAGTCGGTGCAGATGCCGCCGAGCCAGATGTCGGTCCCGCCGATGACATTGACACCGCCCGCCTGATAGCCGTTGAACTTCTTGCCGGTGTTCGCCTGCGGCTCGGCGAGCGTGAGCGTCGCGAATCCGTCGGTGGTGACCCCGACATGCTTCGAGACCTCGCTCCCGTCGTAGGATTCGTTGTCGGTGTAGAAGGCATACCATGTGGTGACCGAGGTATCGGCAAGCGGCGCCACCGGATAGACCTTGATGAAGGAGTACGGCAGGTTCTCCTTGATCGCCGTCCAGGTCTCGCCGCCGTCGTCAGTCACCCAGACGCCACCCTTCTCCAGAACATGGGTTATCTGCTGTCCCGGATTGTCGGGGTCGTCCGTCTCCTCGGTCGCGCCGCCAGCCGCCCAGCCGTGGAGCGCGTCGGTGAACTCAATCTGATAGATCTCGACCTTAGTGTCGCTTGTCACGGTGAAGGTCTCGAAGGTGTTCCCGCCGTCCGAAGAGCGGAATATCTTGCCGTCTCCCCGACCTACCCAGATGGTCGAGCCGATGACCGCGAGCGCGCCCGTTACCGGCTCGGTATCGTTATTGAACATGCGATGAACTATCATGTTGTTGAGGAAGGCATCGGTATGAATGAGCGCCGTGGAACTCGAGAAGCCCTGTATCTCCTGCCGTATCGCGTAGACACTGGTCGGCGAACCGTATTTCGCGCCGAGGATGAAGGCGCCGCCCATGCCAGAGAACGAGGTGTAGCCGGGCGGACAGGGATTCCATTGATAGCCGTTCGTCATGAGGCTGCAGACGAGCTCGTCGTTCTGCCCGCTGTTCTTCTTGCCGATGAGGAGGCCGGTCGTCCGCGAACCGTTCTCGAGCAGGTAGAAGTCGGCGGACGTCATCTCGCCCATCTGCAGAACGACCCAGACCACCTGCGCGGCGAGCATCCCAGAAAACAAAACGACCAGAAATCCGACCGTCGAGAGAACCTGTTTCATCGCCATTCCTCCATCGAAAAGAAAAAAACGGCTGTCGTGCGCTATCGTAGAACCAACGGCGCTTTCTGTCAAGCGATGCTCATTCGGGCGGCGGACAGCGCTTCTCGAGTTCGGCGATCTCCTTTTTCACATCCTCCGAGGCGACGGCGTAGCGCGCCGCGATGTGCTCGAGCCGCATGCGGACGCCGGGACAGCGCCCCTTCTTGGCATAGAAGCGGGCCACCGCGAGGTCGCGCGCTATGAGAAGCGTCTCGGCCTCGGCGAGTTTTTTCTTCGCCTCCTCGACGAACTTTCCCTGCGGAAACTTCGCAAGGTAGTCGTTGTAGAGGTCGGCGGCGCGCTCGACGCTCTCGGAGAGGTCCTTCTCCTCGGGCAGTGGCAGAAGCCAGAAGTCGCTCGGCCGCTGTTCGAACGCGCAGTTGCCCATCTGGAACGCCGCCCAGTCGGCGAGCTCGTGCGAGGGGCGCATCTGGAGGAACAGCTTGTACACCTCCGCGGCGGCGGCGAACTCCTCGCGTTTGAAATGGGTGTCGGCGAGCCCGATGCGGGCGTAGGGTTCCCACTTGCTGTAACTGAAATCGGAGATCACCTTGAGGAACTGGGTCTGCGCCTCCTCATATTCCCCCTGTTCGAGGTAGGCGACGCCGGTGCGGTAGATCCGTTCCGCCTCCGACTCGGTGCCGGTTATGACCGGTTCCGAGGCGCACGCGGCGGCCATGACGCACAGGCCGATGGCGACACATAGAATTTTCACTCTGCCCTCCGTGTAAGGTATCGTATCTGCGGGGCGACGATCCACCCCTCGACATTGTCTTGGGAACTGCGCACCTTCACCCAGCCACCCGACGCGCCGACGACCGCCGCGATCTCGCCCTCGCGCACCGCACCGACCGCGGATAACGCCTCGTCGGGACCGCCGCGAAGCGTTTGTTGAGAAACGACGACGGCATACTGCTCCCGGGTATGTTCGCGGTAGCGGCTCGCGAGCAGGAAGGTCGCAAGAAGAAGGAACATGAAAAGCGGCACGAGCGCGAGCCACCGCCGCCAATCGGGACGAAGAAGATGCCACACGAGCACGATCGTGAACAGATAGAGGGCAACGAAGAAGAGTATCGTGATCACGGTGAAACCGCCGTGCTCTTCGGTGAATCGCGACGGGATCGTCACGCCGAGATCGGCGGCGAGCAGGTCGAGGTTGTTGCGCGCTTCGGCGAACTGCGGCGCCGCCTGAAGCGCCTGAAGGTAATGGAAGAGCGCCGCGCCGCGCCGCCCCTCCTTCTCGGCGACGACACCGAGGTTGTAGTGGAGGAGCGGGTCAAAGGGCCGTGCGGCGAGATCCTGTTCGAGTGCCCCGCGCGCCGCGGCATAGTCGCCCTTCGTGTAGGCCTCGAACCAGTCGGCGGCATGGACCACCGCGCCGAGCATAAGAAGAAGAATGACGAGCACCCGACGCATCATCGCCCGCCTCCGATGAGCCGTATCATCTCGCCTGCCCGGGTCTTGAGCGCGCCGAGGTCGCCGCCGCCGCCGTAGGCCGCCGCCTGAATGTCGCTCGCCAGCGCAAGAAGCGCCTCGGCGCGGCCGGGGAATCTTTTTTCAAGTTCGCCCTTTCGCGCGCCGCGGACGCCGACGCCCGAAAGCGCCGTGACGGCGTCGTAGTAGGCGTTGAGGAGCGCCGACGGATCGCCCGCCGCCGCGATGCGCTCTTCCCACTGACGCACGACGAAGGCACGCCGCGCCCGGCGACCGCTGAGCAGGGCACGGACTAGGAGCGCCCCGAGGGTGAGAAGAAGCAGCACAACGGGGACGAGGAGAAACGCGCGAAACCACCGCCGTTCCGTGAGCGGCGACAGGTCGTGCACGACGACCCCCGCCGGCAGTTCGCGGAGCAGTTCGTAACGCACCTTTTTCTTTTTCTCGACGGTATTCGGTTCGTCCGTCGTGACCCCGCTTACCGTAACGACGACCGGCTTTCCGGCAACGGTCCGCCACCCCTTCTCGCGGTCCCAGCAGTCGAAGGAAGGCGCCGGCAGGGTCGCCGTCCCCGCACTCTGTCCCTTCACCATGAACGAGAAGGTCTTGGCGCCACAAAGACGGCCGCCTTCGATGCGCCGCTCCTCCTTCACATCGGGAGCGAATATCTTGAGCCCCGGCGTGTCGGGGAGAGACATCTCGAGGTTCTGCAGGTTACCGCACCCCTCGGCGGTGTAGGCGATCGTATCGAGCGGCTTTTGCGCGTCGAGGCTGAGCGTCGTCCTTTTCTGGGAGATCGTGAAGTCGCCCACGATGCCGCCCGGGTGGCGCCCCGCATCCGGAAGCGGTTCGAGCGCAAGGGCGAGCGCTATCGAGGAAAGCGACCGCTTGCGCATGTCGAAGAAGCCGCCGGTGACGTTGTCGAGTATCATCTGCGTCGCGGCGAGACGCTGGGCCTTCGGCGACGGAACGAGGAGATACTGTTTGAGGAGCGCGTAGTCGTACACGACCCCGCCGATGTTCGTGCGGCTGAAGGTGAGCTTCTTCGGCGAGGCGATCTCCTCGCTCCACGCGTTCTCGAACGAGGGAAGCCGGTAGAACGAAAGGTCGGAGATGAGGTTCTTCTGCGTGAAGAGGTAGTAGCTCACGATGAGCGGTTCTCCCTGATGGAGCGGCCTGTCCGGCGAGACGACGACCCGCACGAAGAAGCGCTCGGTCTGCCGCTCCCACGCCGAGAGCGGCGCGAAGAGGCCGCTTTCACCGCCGCCCGACGCCCCCTCTCCCGGTGCGGTGCCAGTGCCCGGTGGTTGCGGTGTGGGGATCGCGGGAGCGGCGCCGCCGCCGATGACGGTGATGCGCAGGACATTGCTCTTCACCTCGCTCCCTTTCTTGAGCACCGCAACGGCGGGGCCAACGGTATAGACGCCCGGCCTCACCGATCTCAGCACATAGGTGTAGGTCTGCTCCTTCCGCGACGATATCTTACCGTTGACGATGCTGATGGACGACGAGGATGATTCGCCGCGATGTTCTATCTCGAAGCCGTCGAACGAGGGTTCCCGCACCTCGGTTATCGTCTCGCCCGACCCCTCGACCGCCGAGAGGGTCACCGTCACCATCTCGCCGACGGCGGCGCTCATACGGTCGGCGGCGAGCGTCACCTCGGCGCCCGAAAGCGCGCCGGCGACCGCGAGCAGGACTGTAAGCGCGAGCACCTTCACCAGATCTGACCTCCCTGCGGGTCTCCCTGTTTCTCTAACATGAAGGGGGTCACTTGTAAATCTTTGCGTTTCCGGAACGGCGCGAGCACTGCGCCGGCATCCTCCGGCTCTTTCTTCTCCCTTTCTTCTTTCTTGGCCTGCGCCGCCTGCTTCTGCTCTTCCTTTTGCGCTTCCTGCTTCTGTTCCTGCTCCTGCTGGGCTTTCTGCTGTTCCTGTTTGTTCTGCTGCTGATCATTCTGTTGATCGTTCTTCTGCTGTTCGTTCTTCTGCTCTTCCTGTTTCTGCTCTTGCTGCTCTTTCTGTTCCTGCTGTTTTTGCTGCTCTTGCTGCTCTTGCTGTTTCAGGAGCCGCCGCACGATCTCGAGGTTCGCCGCCGTGTCGCGGTCGGGATGCGCACGGAGCGCCTGCTCGAAGAAACGGGCCGCGTCGCCATAGTTCTGCCGGGCCGCCGCTGCCGCGCCGAGCCCGTCGTAGATGCGCGCCTTGAGTTCCGCGGAAGGGTTCTTGGCGAGCGCCGATTCCCACGCCTTGCGCGCCCCTTCGAGGTCGCCTTTTTTGAAGAGCGCTGCCCCGAGGTTGTAGGCGATCTCAGGCGACTCCTCCCGTCTCTCTGCCCCTTTTTTGAACGCCTCACCCGCCTCGTCGTAATGTTTTCCCTCGTATTTGGCGATGCCGTCACGGTTCTCGGGCACCTCCCGTTCGAGCAGGGCGGCGCCGAGCCAGAGCGGGAACATCACCACCAGCAACGCAAGACGCATCATCGTTCCTCCTCCTTTCTGCCGACCGGCAACGCAAAGAAGAGAACCAGAAGAAACAGGCCAGCCGTGAGCGGCGCCTGAAACTGCTCGCGGTAGAGGAGCACGCGCCGCTCCTCCTGACCGGTGCGGTTGCGGAACTGCGCCACGAAGCGGGCGAGCGTCGAGCCGCGGTCTATCTCGACGGCGCCGAGGGCATCGCGGCACTTGTCGAAGAAGCCGCGGTTGAGTTTCGAGATGACCGTTTCGCCGCGTTCGTCGGTGAGGTTGCGGCCGCCGAGGTTTATCGGCGCGCCGGCGGTCGTGCCGAGCGGCAGTATCGCGAGCGAGACCTTCGCCTTCGTGAGTGCCTCCTTCACGCGGTCGAAGTCGAGCGTCGGGTCCTCGCCGTCGGAGACGACGACGAGCAGTTTGTCGCTGTTCGGATCGCCGCTCGCGAGCGTCTCGAGCGCAAGGCCTATCGCCGCACCGAGCGCCGTTCCCTGCCGCTCGATCATGCCCGGGGTAAGGTTGTTCGCGACGGCGAGCGCCGTCTGGTGGTCGCTCGTGAGCGGCAGTTGCAAGAAGGCAGAGCCCGCGAACGGTACGATCGCGATACGGTCGCCGCCGAGCTCGGCGATGGCGTCTATGAGCAGGCGTTTTCCCTTTTCGAAACGCGGGCCATCCTCATCCTCGGCGAGCATCGAAAGGCTCATGTCGAACGCTACCGCGATGTCTATGCCGCTCGCCGAGAGGTTGACCTCACCGGAGCCCATCTGGGGACGCGCCGCCGCGAAGGTAAGAAGCGCAAGCGCCGTCACGAGGAGTACGCGGCGGGTCCAGAGCATCCGCTCGCCGAGCGGCGCCACCTCACCGCGGCGTCCCGGAGCGAACAGCGAGAGGAACCTCCCGCGCAGACGGCGCGCCACGGCGAAATAGACGATGATCGCCGGCACCCAGAGAAAGAACAGAAATAGGAACGACGGAGCGCCGAACCTCATCGCTCCACCTCCGGATAGAGCGGGAAGAGGAGCGCCCAGAGGCGCCCGAGGAGCAGGCAGAGGAGCGCCGCGAGGATGAAGTACGGCGCGAATTCGTCGTAGATCTTATACTTCTGCGCCGGAAGCGGGCTCTTCTCGAGCGCGTCTATCTCGGCGAAGGCGCGGCGCAGTTCGTCGGTCGAGATGGAGCTGTAGAACCTCCCGCCGGTCGTGTCGGCGATGTATTTGAGCAGATCGGGATTGACCTTCATCGTGACCGTCTGATAGGTGTCGCGCCCGAAGATGTCCTTTCCTGCCGGGAAGGGGACCGGTCTATTGGTGCCGATGAGTATCGTATAGACCTTGACGCCGAGGTCCTTCGCCGCCTTCGCCGCCGCCTCGGGCGAGACATTGCCGCTGTTGTTGTCGCCGTCGGTGAGCAGGATCACGAGCCGGGACTTCGCCTTCGACTGCTCGAGCCGCGAGACGGCGAGCGCAAGCCCGTTGCCGATCGCGGTGCCGTCCTCGATGACGCCCGTTTCCAGTTTGCGCAGAAGGTTCACGAACATCGTATAGTCGCTCGTGAGCGGCACCTGCAGGAACGATTCGCGGGCGAAGAAGGCGAGCCCGAGACGGTCGCTCGACCGGCTCTTCACGAACTGCTCGATGACACCCTTCGCCGCCTCGATGCGGTTCTTGGGCTGAAAATCGAGCGCCTCCATCGAACCGGAGATGTCGAGCGCGATCATGATGTCCTTCCCCTCGACCGGCGGGGTGATGACCTTCTCCACGCTCACCGGCCGCGCAAGGGCGATGCCGAGGAGGACGACCGCCACGACATCGAAAAAGCGCCCGATGTTCACGCGCCCGTCGGCGTTCCGCCGGAGCCGCAGGTGATCGGAGAAAAGAAGCGTCGCCGACCGGCCGCGCAACAGGCGCGCGACGAGCCCCCACACGAGGAACGCAAGCGGGACCGCGATGAGAAGCCACGGATGGATAAGGTGCATAGCGTTACGAATCAACCGTTACCGCGTCGCCAAAAACAAAGGGAAAAGGCGCGTTATTCCGCATCTAGCCGAGACTGCCGACTTCGCGTTCGACCGCCTCGAGTATCTCTCCGCTCCGGACCAGTTCCTGCATCGCGGTGTGGTCGGGGTAGAGCGGCCGGTCTATCTCGAGGAACGCGACCTTCCCGCGGATGACCCTGCGCGCCGCGGTGACGCCGCGCCCCGTCGTGAAGCCGCGGATGTCGAGCGCCTGTGCCGCCGCCATGAACTCGATGCCGAGCACCCCACAGCCGTTCTCGAGGATCTGGAGATTCTTGAGCGCCGTGTTCATCCCCATCGAGACGAAGTCCTCCTGATCGGCCGCCGCGGGAATGGATTGCGTCGCGGCGGGTGCGGCGAGGATGCGCTGTTCGACGATGAGCGAATCGGCGGTGTACTGCGAGAGCATGAGGCCCGAGAACATGCCGGGGTTCTTGGTGAGGAACGGCGGCAGACCGACCGAGAGCGCCGGATTGTTGAGCCGGTTCATGCGCCGCTCCGAGAGCACCGAAACCATTGTAATCGCCTGCCCCACCATCTCCATCGGGAGCGCTACCGGCGTCCCTTGGAAGTTGGCGCCCGAGAGCGCGAGTTTCTCTTCCGGCACGAAGATGGGGTTGTCGCCGACGCCGTTGAGTTCGGTCTCGACCTGCGCGCGGGCCCAGCGGACCGCGTCGTGCGCCGCGCCGATGACCTGCGGGGTCGAGCGCATCGAGTAGGCGTCCTGCACCTTCGTCTTGACGGTGCCCGAAAGGAGATCGCTTCCCTCGATGCACTTGCGGATCGCGGCGGCCGAGCGCATGGCGCCGGGGAAGCCGCGCAGTTCGTGTATCTTCGGATGGTAGGGCTTCATGTTGGCAAGCAGCGCCTCGAGCGACATCGCCGCGGCGATCTCGGCCTGTTTGAGCCAGCGGTCGGTGTCGTAGAGGGTGAGCGCGCTGATGGCGGTGAGCAGGTTCGAGCCGTTGATCGCGGCAAGCCCGTCGCGCGCCTTGAGGCCCGGTATGGGAATACCGGCCTTCTCGAACGCGACCTTCGCCGGCAAAAGTTCTCCCCGATAGTAGGCCTGCCCCTCGCCAAGAAGCGTGAGCGCTATCTGAGACATCGGCGCGAGGTCGCCGCAGGCACCGACCGACCCTTTGCGGCAGCCATAGGGTGTGCCCCCCTTGTTGAGCATTTCAACGAAAGTGAGCGGTATCTCGGGACGACAGCCCGAATTGCCGTGCGCGTGGACATTGATGCGGGCCGCCATCGCGGCGCGGACATGCTCGATGGGAGCCGGCTCGCCGATGCCTGCCGAATGGTTGTAGACGAGCCAGCGCTGGAACTGCTCGATCTCGTCGTCGGGAAGGACGATCTCCGAGAACTCGCCGATGCCGGTGTTGACCCCGTACATGATCTCGCGCTTCGCGATCTTCTCCTCGAGCATCGCGCGGCAGACCTGTATCCGCTCGATCGCCTTCGGACACAGTTCGACCTTCTCGCCGAACCGCGCGATGGCGACCAGTTGTTCGATGGTGAGATGGCTTCCGTCGAGCACGATGGCCATGGGTGACTCCTTCCTGAAAGTTATCCATAAACGACGGGGCGATTATAGTGGCGAAGGTTTCAGAGGCAAGGAAAAGCACAGGACGGGTAATTTTGCCTGAAGTCAAAAAAACTCGCGAGTATTTTTGCCTGCGGGTGAAAAAACCCGGACGCCGCCCCTACCCCACCTTCACGGGGCAGACCTTCCAGATGTCGTCGCAGTACTCGCGGATGGCGCGGTCGGAACTGAATTTCCCCATGCGGGCGGTGGTGAGGATGGACATCTTCGTCCAGCGCTCGGCATCGCGGTAGGTCGCGGCGACGGTCGCTTGGGTGTCCACATAGGCGCGGTAATCGGCGCAGACGAGGAAGGGATCGTGGTGCCAGAGGTTGTTGAGGAGCGCGCCGTAGAGGTCGCGGTCGCCGCGCGAGAAGAGCCCCGCGGCGATGGCGTCGAGTGCCTCACGCAACTCGTCGTCAGCACCGATGTACTCCCACGGACGATATCCCTGCGCCTGAAGCGCGAGCACCTCCTCGGTGCGCAGGCCGAACAGGAAGAAGTTTTCCTCCCCTACCTCTTCGCGTATCTCGACATTCGCCCCGTCGAGCGTCCCGATGGTGAGCGCCCCGTTGAGCGCGAATTTCATGTTGCCGGTACCCGATGCCTCCTTGCCCGCCGTCGAGATCTGCTCCGACAGTTCAGCGGCAGGATAGATGACCTGCGCGTTCTTGACATTGAAGTCGGGGAAGAAGACGACGCGGAGCCACTCGTGTGCCTTCGGATCGCCGTTCACCGTCTCGGCGATGCCGTTCGCGAGCCGGATGATGAGCTTCGCCGTCCGGTAGCCGGGCGCCGCCTTGCCACCGAGGATGACGGTGCGCGGCACCATGCCGGCGGTCTCGCCACGCCGAATGCGGTTGTAGAGGGTGATCACATGGAGGAGGTTGAGGTGCTGGCGCTTGTACTCGTGTATCCGTTTGACCTGCACATCGAAGAGACTCTTCGGGTCAACCACGATGCCGGTGCGCTCCTCGACGAGTTTCGCGAGCCGCCGTTTGTTCTCCTCCTTGACCTTGCGCCACGCCGCGCGGAACGCGCTCTCCTCGGCGAACGGCTCGAGGCTCCTCAACCGTGAGAGGTCGCGAGCCCACA